>JANNSR010000042.1:0-2887 GCA_031402935.1 Hyphomicrobium sp.
AGAAGCCTTCACGGCATCAAGGTCAGGGCATCCTGGCCGATTGGTCCTGCTGACCGCGCACTCAGAGATGCGGCATTGCGATTTCGCCTTCGAGACGGCCGATACATTGTTGATGGGCCGCGAAAGCGCCGGCGTGCCGGACGCCGTGCACGACCAAGCTGACGCGCGCTTGCGCATTCCGATGCAGGCCGGGCTGAGGTCGCTTAATATTGCGGTTGCGGCAGCGATTGTGCTTAGCGAAGCCTTGCGCCAAACAGGCGGCTTCCCGCGCTGATCGCTGGCGCCGATCCGGCAAAACGAGTTAGCGGAGTAAGCCGATCTGATCGGGGAATGTGTAAGTCGCGGCTTTTGAGACGCTCCCGATCGGACCGCTCGTCAGGATGCGGCCGCCGACGGCCGGCTCGCTCGACCAGGGCATAAGCTCGATCCCGGGTTCGGCGGCGTCGGCCGGCACATAGCGAACCGGCATCGCGTTTGGCGAACCTTTAGGCTGCAAGCGCATCGGCACGATGGTCGCCAACGGCAACTTTTCGGCTGCGGCCTGCGCGGTATCGGCGGCGCCAGGCTTCGACGCGCCCTTCCAGCCTTTGTTGCTCCAGCCGTCCTCGGCCCAAGCCTTGCCCGGCTTGCCGGGGGCTGCTGCAGACGCCAGCCCGGCACCACTGCCGCCGTTGATGCCCGCACGGACGAGTTCGAGTTCGTGCGTCAGGCGCTGGATTTCGAGACCGTACAGCGCCGAGCAGTCGAGGCGCTTGGGAATATCGCCAAGCGGCACGATCAGGCGGCCGTAGACGGTGCCTGAATCGAACGAGCCATCAATGCCCTGGCCGCCTATGCCGCCCATATCGAGGTAGGCGCCGTTGGAGGCGGCGTTCGACCGGCAGGTTGTGCCGTCGGCGGCGCGGATTTCATCTTGACCGTTCGGCTGCGGCACCTGCGGCAATTGCAAACCGTAGCTGTAGCTCTGGTTGTTGAAGTAGTTCGGATTGTTGCCGCCAAGATTGCCCTGCGCCGCGGCGCCTGACGCCGAAACGATGAGGGTTGCAAACGCCAGGAGCAGCGTTAGCGCAGGCGTTGTGCCAGGAATCGTCCGCATACCTGCGTCCTCAAACGGGTTGACTTATCTTCGAACGGGATACTTTCCGCACAAATGCGCACGCGACGCTCGGTTTTGCCCTCGAACGGCACAAGCACCATGACGCTGCGATTGTCTTCGGGCGCCAGCATCACAGCTTGCGGCATGACTACGGCGTTGATCGGCGCGAAATCTTCGTCGTATGCTTTGACTTCAATCTTGATACGGCGCGGATAGGGATTGGCCGGGAAAACGCGAATTGCGAATTGATCGGTGAAGCTTTTGACTTCGCCGCGCATTGGCGTCATGGCCTGCGCACTTGCAGCACCTGCTGCGGCTACCTGAATGGCAGCCACAGCACCAAGCGCCGCGATAAAGTGCGCAGTTACTCGCATCTGACGATGACTTCCGCGGCGTACGCGCCACCCGGATAGGTGCCGGAAGATTTGAGCGCTGATAGATCGACCTGCAGATTGGTCAGGCCGGTATTGAGCGTTGTCGCAGTTGCACCCGGAGTTGCACCGATGCTGGTCGCACCCGTTCCGCGGTATAGGGCATTGAACGTCACCGCGTCGCCGCCGCCAGCGGGCGATGCCGTGAACGATCCCGGCGCGATGGCGCTGACTGTGAAAGTGGTCCCCGTGCTGAGTGCTGCGACGCTGCCCGAGACGCCACCGGCGTTGGTCGAGCTTAAAGTCGTAAAGTCGGTGCTTGCAGACATGACGCCGGGCGTGCCGACGGTCAGGACGCACGTCGATGTCACGACGCCGGTGAACGGGACAGTGGCCTGAGCGGCGCTTGCCACATCGGCTGAAAGTGCCAGCACTGCGACGGCTGCGGCCTTCGATACAATTTTACGCATTTCGCATTCCTATGTTTGTGCGCAGCTTGCAAGTTCTGCTGCTGCTAGGAATACGGGCCGACCCATTTAAAAGTTGTGCTGGAAACGGTTCAAAATAATCTGTCCGCCAACATCGTAAATGCTGCGGTAACCCAACTGTTCAATATTAAAGAAACTACTCCGCAGCTTCGCTGCAAATGCATTTTGGTTGACGCTGGCGACTCCGCTTGCCCCGCAAAGGGACTTCCGGGTGGTCGCGTGGATCCGGCCGCCAGCGTTTACTTATTCCGCCGCTTCTCGCGCCAGGAAACCGCAGGGCCCTCTACTCCGCCGCTTCGCGCGCAAGAAACCCGCCGGACTGGCGCTGCCACAGCTGCGCATAAAGCCCGCCGCGCTTTAAGAGCTCGGCGTGGCTGCCTTCTTCGACAATGCGGCCCTCGTCCATGATGACGAGCCGGTCCATAGCTGCGATCGTCGATAAGCGGTGCGCGATGGCGATGACGGTCTTGCCATCCATCAGCGTGCGCAGGCTTTCCTGGATCGCGCTCTCGACTTCTGAATCGAGCGCGCTTGTCGCTTCGTCCAGAATCAGGATTGGCGCATTCTTCAACAGCACGCGCGCGATCGCGATGCGTTGACGCTGACCGCCCGACAGCTTGACGCCGCGTTCGCCGACGTGGGCGTCGTAACCTTTGCGGCCCTTCATATCCTCGAGCCCGCCGATGAAGCCATGCGCCTGCGCTTGGCGCGCCGCCGCGATGGCCTGCGCGTCGCTCGCCTCCGGGCGGCCGTAGAGAATGTTGTCGCGCACCGTGCGGTGCAGCAGGGATGTGTCCTGCGTCACGACGCCGATGGCGGCGCGTAGGCTGTCCTGCGTCACGCTCGCGATATCCTGGCCATCGATCAGCAGGCGGCCGCCTTCAAGGTCGTAAAACCTAAGCAGCAGGTTGACGAGTGTCGACTTGCCGGCG
>JANNSR010000043.1:0-3620 GCA_031402935.1 Hyphomicrobium sp.
AGGCGCTCGTAAAGCGTCTTTTGTTGTGCGTAGGCTGCCGTCCCTCCGAGGAGGAGCAAGGCTGCTACTGTTGAGACCCGCAGCGTGAGACGCTTCATAAGACGACTCCTCGACGATAACTTGTGGGCAATCTGGTTGCCAGATCCCGTAGGAAACAAACAACTTGCCACTTGGTTCCATCATCAGCCTTGGCATGCGACCTGGATAGCTTCGGAAACTACTCATTCACCTACTTCATGCCGACCTCAGAGAAATTGAGGGCGACCATGGCCGCAGCCCCAATTATCATCGTTGAGGTCGGGGGGACTGGTGCCTGCCGCTTCTGGGCTGGCATCGTTGGGGCTCGCCGAAGGGGCATCGCGCGCCTTGATCTGCTCGCGCTTGAAGAGCCTGGGCGTTCGGGCAATCTTGTGTCCAGCTGATGTTTCGCTTTGTCAGTCGCTTACTTCCGGAGCTGGAAAAAGCTGAAGTGGCTGAGGCTACGTCCGTTTCCGACGGCTTCTGTGCAGGTTTCTCGGACGCCGGCCCGCGATGCCGTCGCCACGCGCACTGTAGGCCGGCGTCGGAGAAGCGCCAAGGCACGAAGTCGCGGGAGGTGGGGCGTGGCGGTGCAGCGCGCTCTATGGGGATTGAGGCCGGGCGCCGGGGTCGAGGGCTGATACTCGGACGCTGCGCATGATCGCTTGGGCCGTGTCTCCGATCGAGGAACAGTCTCCTCGACGTCTTAATGGCATCGCGAGCGAGGCGGATGGGCATTTCGCGTGCCGACCGGGCGCGGTCAGGCAAGCGGGTTCGCTGCCGGTGCACGACCAGCGGCTGGGATCGACAGAACTGCAATCTGGTCGATTGCGTTTCTTCATGACGTGTCGATCCTGATCACGGCACGCATCGGTGTCGGCCGATGCCTTGGTTCTGAACCGCGCGCAAACACCTCTATGACATGCATGCGTCCGCCGCAGCATGGACATGGTGTTGGCAGGACGCGTGGTTCGTCGGCGCCCGGTGCCGCGACTGGTTCCAGCTTCGGAGGTGGCTGCGCCACGGCCAGCAGCTCACGCGCCTTGGCGATGCTCTCGGTGCGATTACCGTTGGCGAACAAGCCGTAGTGGCGGATGCGGTGGAAGCCCTTGGGCAACACGTGGATCAGGAAGCGGCGGATGAACTCGTGGGCGCCGAGCGTCATCGTCTTCCAGCGCTCTGGACCTTCGATGCGGTAGTCCTTCCAGCGGAACGACACGCCGCCGTCGTCGGCCGCAATCAGGCGGCGGTTCGAGATGGCGACGCGGTGCGTGTAGCGCGAGAGATAGCGCAGCACCTGTTCGGGGCCACCGAACGGGTCTTTGCAATAGACCACCCAGTCGATGCGGCGCAGCGGCCCGAGGAAACGCTTGAAGGTCCTTTTGTCGGCGAGCGGCGCCAGATGGCCGAAGACCTGCAGGCGGCCATCGGCGTGGGCCGCGGTCAGCAGCGCAAGGAACTTGCCTCGGAACAGCGCCGACAGCACGTTGACGTGCACCAGGAAGTCCGGCTTGGCCGCGATCCACTTGGCTCCATCGTCCGACAATCCGCCGCCCGGCACGATCATGTGGACGTGCGGATGGTGTGTCATGGCTGAGCCCCACGTATGAAGCACAGCGGTGATGCCGATGCGTGCGCCGAGATGCCTGGGGTCGGCGGCGATCTGCAAGGTGGTCTCGGCCGAGGCCTTCATCAGCAGGCCGTAGACGACGGCCTTGTTCTGGTAGGCGATATCGCGCAGTTGACTGGGCAGCGTGTAGACGACGTGGAAGTACGGCACCGGCAGCAGCTCGGCTTCCCGCTCTGCCAGCCACTTGCGCGAGGCCGCCCCCTGGCACCGGGGACAATGCCTATCGCGACAGCTGTTAAAGGCGATGACAGTGTGGCCGCAGGCGTCGTTCTCACAGCGCGCAACGTGCCCGCCGAGCGCCGCGGTGCGGCAGCGCTCGATGGCCGACATCACTTTCAACTGGCCGAGGCTGACGTGGCCGCGGTTGGCATCACGCCAAGCGGCACCGTGGTCGCGGAAGATGTCCGCGACCTCCAGAGCTGGACGGGGCATGCGCGGGCTACTTGCCCGGCTTCTTGCCTCGTTTGCGTGGTGCGTTGAGCCGGTCGAGCGGGCTCTCGATCGAGGTGATGAGCCCGGTGGCGACGCGTGCGTAACGCGCCGTCGTCTCCAGCTTGGTATGTCCGAGCAGCGCTTGGATCATCCTGATATCGACGCCGCGATCGTACAGGTGCGTGGCAAAGCTGTGCCGCAGCGCGTGCAGATTGACGGCCTTCGTGATGCCGGCGGTATTGGCGGCTTCGTGGAACAGTCGGTTGAGTTGCCGCGTCGTCATATGCAGCCCCTTGCGGCGGCCGGGGAACAGCCAGCGTTCCTGCACCGGCACGCCGAGATCGTACTTGTTCGTGCGCAGCGGCCACCACGCCTCCAACATCGCCAGCGTCTCGGGCGACAGCATGACGAGCCGGTCTTTCTGGCCCTTGCTCTGCTCGACACGGATGATCTTCTGCGCCCTGTCGATGTGCTTGACCTTGAGGCGGACCACCTCGCCCGCACGCAAACCGGCGCCGTAGCCGAGGCTGAGCAGCAACCGGTTGCGCACGTTGTCGCTCATCGCCAGCAGGCGGCGGGCTTCGTCCTGGCTGAGGATGAGCGGCACCTTCTGCGGCTCCTTGATGAAATACATCTCGGGCAGCAGATCGAGGCGTCGCAGCGTGACGCGAAACAGAAAGCGCAGACCCGTCATGGTGCGGTTGCGCGTGATCGCGCTGACGCCGGTCTCGGTCAGGTGCATCTGGAAGCTGCGCAGATCGTCGGCCGAAGCGGTCTCCGGCGAGCGCTTGAGCCAGGCTGCGAACCGCTTGCAGGCGCGGATATGGCCGACCTGGGTGCCCGGCACCATCCGGCGGGCAACCATATCCTCGATCATGCGCTGACGGAGCAGGCTGCCGGCGGTAGGATCAGTGGCGACGGGCTTGGCAGTGACAGGCTTGGTCATGGGGAGTTCCAGTCCTTGGGTGAGGTTGTCGAGACCTCCATCCTCAAGCTGGGGCTCCCCGCCCCGTTACGCCCGTTCTCTCAACTGGTTACCGTGCCGCCGGACACGGCCTATCGGCTCTTGCATCCCGCTCCGCGGGCTGTCGCGTAGCGACTTTGTGCTGTGGCCCTGAACAGAACAAGGCAATGTCTGATTATCGCCTGCTCAGGATGGTCCGCTTTTGATCGGATCGCGTCGGTTATCGGCGCGCCACAAGTTTCTGCACATGAAATCGACAGCAAGACGTTCTCTCGCTTGACCTGGCCCTTGCGGCAGCCCCGATACGTTTCGCGGTCAGACAACAGCGAGGTGATTCGTGAACTCTACCGCCCAACTTCTGAACCCGTCCGAGGCAGCCAGACAAATCGGCGTATCGACAAAAGCCTTGCGCCTTTACGAAGAGCGAGGATTGCTCAAGCCGCTGCGCAGCGCCGCCGGCTGGCGAGCATACGGACCCGAAGAAATGGCGCGCGCGACCGAGATCGTGGAGCTTCGCGCGCTCGGTCTAAGCCTTGCAGAGGTTGCGCGAGTGCTTGGAGGAGATAGGCCGCTACT
>JANNSR010000044.1:0-59167 GCA_031402935.1 Hyphomicrobium sp.
CCAAAAACGAAGAACCTTTTTCAAAAAGGCGCGGAAGACGGTGACCGCTTCAAGCGCTGGGCCCGCAATCAGCAACTCCCCACACTGTTCTGGTACTCGGCTTATGAAGATCTGACGACGGACCTCGTGCGCAACAATGCCGCCATCCGGCACGGCTTGCGCGATACCGACACCGACAGCGAGGCCACTGCCTGGCTGCGGCTGTTCGGATCCATCCCGCGGCCCGTCCGGCTGCTCGAAACCGATGACATCCAAACGGTCGTCTTCGGCGGCATGACGAGCCTGCCGGAGTCGGCGTGCCTCGCGATCCGATTGAGGGACGAGGCACCCGATGCGGCGCGCAAGTGGCTTGCGGGGCTGCGTGCGCGCGTCAGCTACGGCGACCGCCTATCAGGATCCGAAGTCGTGACGCTGTCGCTCAGCGCCACCGGTATCGCCCGGCTCGGCGTTGGCGATGACGTGATCCGCACATTTCCGGCAGCGTTCGTGCATGGCATGGCGGCAACCTGGCGCTCGCGCCTGCTCGGCGACATCGGCGACAGCGCGCCCGACTGGTGGAACTGGGGCGTCAACGACGCGATCGCCGACGCCATGCTGATGCTGTTTGCTAAGGACGCCGCCACACTCGCCGCCATGTACGATCGCGAGAAGGCCGCGCTTGATGCGGGCGGGCACAAAATTGTCAAAGACATCCGCACCTGCATCGTCGCGCGCGACGGCCACCGCATCGAAGCCTTCGGTTTTGTCGATGGCATCTCGCAACCGGTCATTCGCGGCACGCACCGGTTCCACAAGGGCGTCGAGAAAATAAACGTTGTCGAGCCTGGAGAATTTGTCCTCGGCTACCCTGACAATCGCGGGTTTTTTCCGCCAACGCCGCAGATTGATGCAAAAGCCGACCGCCACAACGACCTTGCCGTGATCCCGAATGCGTTGCCGTTGCGCTGGCCGGACTTCGCCTCCGCCGCGGCTGAAAACCCTCGCGATCTCGGCGCCAACGGCAGCTATCTCGTGGTGCGCCAACTCGAGCAGGACGTTCCAGCCTTCGACAAATACACGGCCGAAAAGGCCAAGGAGTTGGCAGCCATCGGCGGCGCTTACAGCGGCGTCACGCCCGAGTGGGTGGGCGCCAAAATTGTTGGCCGTTGGAAAAACGGCACGTCCCTCGTGCGCCACCCCGATGCGCCCGGTGCGAGCGAACCCGACAACGACTATTGGTACGGCGTCGACGATCCGCAGGGGCTGCGCTGTCCATACGGAGCCCACGCCCGGCGCGCCAATCCGCGCGACAGTTCATCACCCGGTTCCGATAAGCAGATCTCGATCTCGAACCGGCACCGCATCCTGCGCGTCGGACGGCGCTACGACGCCAAGCCCAATGGCACGACCCTGCCGGGTCTGCTGTTCATGTGCCTCAATGCCGATATCGAACGCCAGTTCGAGTTCATCCAGCAGACCTGGGTTCAGGCGCAATCGTTCCACGGCCTCAATAGCGAGACCGATCCGCTGATCGGCACGCGGGACAGATCGACGACGTTCACGGTGCCTATGCCCGGCGTGGCGCGCGAATGGAACGGCTTGCCGCGTTTTGTGCGCACGCTTGGGGGCGCCTATATGTTCGTGCCGAGCCGCCGGGCATTGGCGTTTCTGTCGCGCACCTAGCTGTGCGCTAACGGTTCCGGAACGGCGCCCATGCAAGGTCGGCGGCGGCGATGACCTTCGGTTGATACGGCCACGCAATCGCGAATGCCGGATCGTCATAGCGAAAGCCATTGGCGTTACCGGGCTCATAGGCGCGGCCCATCTGGTAGAGCACGTCGCAATTCGCGTCGAGCGTTAGAAAGCCGTGGGCGCAACCTTCCGGCACGAACAACGCGTTGCCAGAATCGGCATCAAGTTCGCGCCCGACCCACGCCCGGTACGTCGGGCTTTCGGGTCTAATATCGGCGACGACATCGAATATCCGCCCGCGAACGCAGCGCACGAGCTTGGCCTCGGCGTGCGGCGCATCCTGCCAATGCAGACCGCGCAAGGTAAGTGCGCCATCGTTGCGCGAAATATTGATCTGGGTCGATGTGAAATCGATACCGGCGCGGGCGAACTCATCGGGACAATAGGAGCGGGCGAAGAATCCGCGCTCGTCGGTCATTGCCTCAAGCGCGATGTCGAACACGCCTTGGAGTTTTGTCGCCGTGATCTTCATTGGTCCGAAATCACAAGTTCGGGGAGTGCCGTCACAAAGCGCCCGCCCCAGTCCGTGATCATCGCCATGCTAGATTTGATCTCATCCGCCAGGTTCCACGGCAAAATAACGAGATAGTCCGGCTTGATTTCGGCGATCCGCTCCGGCGCTAAGATCGGCAGATGGCTGCCGGGCAGCATTTTGCCTTGCTTCTCAAGACTGCGGTCGAACACGCAGACGATGTCGTTGGCCGAGACGCCGCAGCAGTTCAGAAACGTATTGCCCTTCGCCGCTGCGCCATAGGCCGCGACGCGCTTGCCCTGCATCTTCGCGCTCGCAAGAAACGTCATGAAGTTCATTTTGACGTCGAGGACGCGCGGCGCGAACCCAGCATAGCCCTCGAGGTGGTCGAGTTTTGCGGCCCGCTCTTTGGCCCTGATGGAGCCGAGCCGCGCCATTGCCGCGTGCGCCGCCTCGCGCTTGCACACAAACAGCCGCAGCGAGCCGCCGTGCGTCGGCAACTCTTCAACATCGAAGGCGCGCAGCCCAGCGGTTTGCAGAATTTGTTCAACCGAAACCAGCGACAGATACGAGTAGTGCTCGTGATAAATCGTATCGAACTGAATATCGTCTATGAGATTGAGGACGTGCGGGAACTCGAAGGTCGCAACGCCCTGCGGTTTCAGCAGGACCGCGAAGCCTTTGGCGAAGTCGAGGATATCCGGAACGTGCGCGAAGACATTGTTGGCCGCCATCAGGTCGGCTGCAACGCCGCGCTCGTCCAGTGTTCGCGCCGTCGCCTCACCAAAGAACATGACTTCGGTCGGAACGCCCTTCTTGATTGCCGCCGCCGCCACGTTCGCCGCCGGTTCGATGCCGAGCACCGGCACGCCGGCGTGTTTGAAGTGCTGCAGCAGGTAGCCGTCGTTCGACGCGACTTCGACAACAAGAGATTTCTCGTTCAAACCGAATCGCGCGCGCATCGCCTCCGCATAGCGCCGCGCATGCTCGATCCAACTCGCTGAGTAGGACGAAAAATAGGCGTAGTCCGAGAAAATCTCTCCCGGCGGCACGGCATCATCGACCTGCACCAGAAAGCACTTTGAACAGACGCGCGCGTGCAGCGGAAAAGACCGCTCGACGGCCGCCCCGTTGCGTTCCGCTGGCAGATAGCTGTTGGCAAGCGGCGTCGATCCGAGATCGACCAGCGTATGGATCAGCGGCGTTTTACAGAAGCGGCAGGCGGGGGAAGCTGTCATTGAGGCTCAAGCAACAAGGGTTTTGTAATCGGATATTTGGGCCAGTGTAGCGTCGCGCGCAGGCGTGCCCTGGTGGACGCATTCATACCACTTCGCCGTCCAGCGCACGACGTCTGGTCCTGTGATGCGATCCGACCAGCCGAGCACCCGCCGGGCCAGCGCGCTATCGACGGCGAGTACCGTCATCTCCTTTGAATCGGCTTTTGGCTCGTGCCGCCAGTGCGGTTGCCGCCCGAGCGCCAGCAGCATCGCCTCCGTGATGCCGGCAACGGTTGCTTGCGGACCGCTCGCGGGGCCGAAATTGAGGGCACGGGGCAAATCCGTACGCGCGGTAAGCGTTTCTGCATAGACGAGATACCCCGCAATGCAGTCGAGCACATGCTGCCAGGGCCGCGTTGCCTCTGGCATTCTAAGCACAGGCGCTTCGCCGCCAAGAGCCGCCCGGATGATGTCGGGTATGATGCGGTCCTCGGCGTAATCGCCACCGCCGATGACATTGCCGCCGCGTGCGGTTGCAACGCGAACGCCCTTGCCGTCAAAGTAAGTCTGCGCAAACGACTGTGTGATGATTTCAGCCGCGGCTTTCGATGCGGAGTAGGGGTCCTTACCGCCGAGCCGGTCGCCCTCGCCAAATGCATTTCCAGCGCCGTCATTCGCGTAGATCTTGTCGGACGTGACGACGACGGCGGCTTTAAGGTCAGGCGCGACGCGCAAAGCGTCGAGCAGGTTCGCCGTACCAAGCACGTTGACAGCAATCGATTCGACAGGTTCGGCAATGGCACGGCGCACAATCGGCTGTGCCGCCATATGAAGCACGATCTCTGGGTTGGAGCGCCGCACGGCCTCATCAACCGCCGCGCGATCGCGCAAATCGCCGATGATGGAATTAACCTGCGCGCCTATGTTCGCGAGTTCGAACAGCGCCGGAGTTGTTGCCGGTGCCAACGCAAACCCAGTGACTTCTGCGCCCATCTCGGCCAGCCACAGCGCCGCCCACGATCCCTTGAACCCGGTATGACCGGTCAGCAGCACGCGCCGCCCAGTCCAGAATGCAGGCGCCGGCAGGGTACTCATGGCGTGGCTTGACCCCAAACGCGCCACGGCGCCTGGCCGTTCGACCACATGTCTTCAAGTTGCGTCTTGTCACGCAGCGTATCCATGGGCTGCCAGAAGCCGCTATGGCGGAATGCCATCAGTTCGCCGTCGCGCGCCAGGCCCTCGAGCGGCTTGCCTTCCCAAGGCTCCGAATCGCGCGTTATGCGCGACAGCACTGCCGGATTCAGCACAAAAAAGCCGCCATTGATGAAGGCGTTGTCGCCGGGCGGCTTTTCCATGAATTTCTTGACGTTGTTGCCGTCCATTTCTAGCGCCCCGTAACGCCCCGGCGGTACAACTGCGGTCAGCGTCGCCTGCTTACCGTGACCCTTGTGGAACGCCACGAGCTTGCCGAGGTCGATCGATGCCAGCCCATCGCCATAGGTGAAGCAGAACGGCTCGTCGCGATCGAGATAACTTGCAACGCGTTTCAAGCGTCCACCTGTCAGTGTCTGCTCGCCGGTATCGACGAGGGTCACGCGCCAGGGCTCGGCCTGTGTTTGGTGGTATTCGACGGCGTTGCGCCGTGCGTCGATAGTGACATCGGAATTGTGCAGGAAGTAGTTGGCGAAATACTCTTTGATCATGTAGCCCTTGTAGCCAAGGCAGATCACGAAATCATTGATGCCGTAGTGGCTGTAGATTTTCATGATGTGCCACAGGATCGGCCGCCCGCCGATTTCGATCATCGGCTTGGGCCGCAGATGTGACTCTTCCGAAATCCGCGTGCCCATCCCGCCTGCGAGAATGACGGCTTTCATGGCCCTTCAACTCCAAATGCAGGCGACGAGTTCAGATCCGCCCCAACCCTGACCAGCGATTGAATGCGTTCGGCTTATCCTTGACGCGCAGCAGCTTCCAGACCGAAATACCAAAACGGTTCTGAAAATTGCGCAGCAAGGTAAAGCCCGTCGTCACGCAACGGAAACCCGAAGAAATCTTCGACCGCCGAACCTGACGCACGGACCGCGCGCAGGATTTCGTCATGCGCCGGCGGCGTTGTTGCTGTCGTCATACCGTGTTCCCTTCGGGAGCCTACTGCAGTCGCCGCCGAGAGCATTTAACGCAGCTGAGCACCGTCATTTTCGATGTTTTCTTTAGCCGATGAAGCCCCCGATCACAAGTCGTTCAGCCGCTAAAACCCAGGCTCAGCTGCCGCTATTGCTTTTGGATTTTCACCAAGTATAGGTTTGACGCCGCATGGATCACTGCCGTCAGCATGCGTTTCGTTGCGAACCGGATTCCTATGTCAAAGTTGGCCGTCTTTTACCTATCGCGCTATGGCAATGATCTTTGCTTTGCCCAGGCGTTTCTGAAAAGCCTGCTTAGACACCGGCCTGGATACGATTTTGATCTCATCTATATACTAAAGGGCTTTCCCGATCATCTGACCGACCCGGCACTTACCGAGTATCGTTCGTACATTAAGCATCCGGTTCACGAAGTTCGCGTCTCGGACGAGAAGTTCGCGACCAATGCATTTCTCGATGTTGCCACGCAGGCTGACTACGGCCGCATCCTGTTCCTTGTCTCGTTTAGCCGCATCATGGCGCCGGACTGGTTGCGTTCGTATCTCAATGCCTACGATCGCGTGCCGGATTGCGGCATCGCCGGCGCGACCGGCGGCTATGAGGCGGCAGAAGGCGTGCCATTTCCAAACGTGACCGTCCGCACGAACGCCTTCATGATGGATCGCAAATTGCTGCTCAGCCTTGAGCTGACACCGCTCGCAACAAAAAGCGATGGCAATCGCCTCGAAGCCGGACCGAACAGTTTGACACGGCAAGTCGAGGCGCGCGGGCTAAAGCCCGTTGTCATCGACCGGTTCGGCAAGGTCTGGCACCCTGAAGATTGGCCCGCCTCGCTGACGTTCAGGTCTGGGCAGCAGGAAGGGCTAATTATCGCCGACAATCGCACACATCAGTACGCTGTCGCCAATGCTCAGCGGCGCGCCTATCTCTCGGCGTTGAATTGGGGCGACAAGGCGGTCGCACCGCCGGCGCCGGTTTTGCGCAAGCTGATGTCGCAGCTGTCTTGGCGGTGGCCGCTGTTTGATATCTACGAGACAGGCATGATATGAGCCGCGTCGCTGCTGTGGTATGTGCAGCATGAAAGTTCTCGTGACCGGTGCCAGTGGGTTTGTCGGACGGTTTGTTGTTCGCGAACTTGTGCGTCTCAACGCCGAGGTTCACGCATTGTCACGCCGCAGGCCCGATGCAGATGTCTGCGCAGGCGCCTCTTGGACACCGTGCGATTTGCTCGACGCAGCGTCGGCGGAACGCGCCATGGAGACAATCAAGCCTGACATCGTTGTTCACCTTGCCTGGTGTGTCGAGCATGGCGCGTTCTGGACATCGCCGCTCAACGCCGATTGGGTCGCGGCAACAGCCCAACTCGCACGGGCAGCAACACAATCCGGTACGCGGCGCTTCGTCGGCGCTGGTACGTGTTATGAGTACGACTGGCCAAGCGATGGTGACTGCGACGAAGCCGCGACGCCGATCAAACCGTCAACGTTGTACGCGCGTTCGAAAAACGCGGCACGGCAGGAGCTCGAAGCCGTGTTTGCCGGATCCAAGGTCTCGTTTGCCTGGGCCCGGTTGTTCTTTCTCTATGGCCCTGGGGAAGACGTGCGCCGGCTGGTTCCTTCGGTTGCCCGCGCTCTGATCTTGGGTAACCCGGCGCCGTGTTCGCGCGGTCTTGCGGTCCGCGATTTTATGGATGTCCGCGATGCCGGTGCCGCACTCGCGCGGCTGGCGCTTTCGGACGCAATGGGCGCCGTCAACATCGCGTCGGGTACCGCCGTCAGCGTGGCTGACATCGCCAGTACGCTCGGGCGGCTGGCTGGCCGCCAAGACCTCGTTCAGCTTGGCGCGCTTCCCGACCGGCCGGGCGAGCCGCCGCGCATTACCGCCACCGTCGCGCGGCTGAACAGCATCGGCGGGGTTACGGCATCCATGAAACTGGAGCTTGGCCTCGCCGACGCCTTGCGCTATTGGGCGGCAAACATGGCCGGGGAACCCACGCGATGACGCTTAGCTGCCAGATCTGCTCGTCACCGCGGCTGCATGCGCTCGAGCAGCGTTTGGGTGTGCCGATCCTGTTGAACCGCCTCTATGCGACGCGTGACGCCGCGCGCGCCGTGCCTCTCGGCCGCATCGATCTGGTGTCTTGCGAGGATTGCGGTTTCACATCGAACATCGCCTTCGATCCCGATCTGATCGTTTACGATGAAGCCTACGAAAATGATCAAGCGTACTCTCAAGCGTTTGCGGCCCACGTCGAAGCCCGCGCGCGTGCTGTCGTTCAGTCTATTTCGGGCGACGGGCCTATCGATATCCTCGAAATTGGCTGCGGGCAGGCAAAATTCATCGCCGAAATGGCGCAGCAGGCCGGCGCCCGGCTGCGATCAGCAGAGGGCTTCGATCCGGCTTGGCGTGGCGAGGACGGCGGCGGTCCGCCCGGCGTTCGCATTCACAAGGGCTATTTCACTCATGCGGCGGCATCGACACTCTCCCACCAGCCGATCGCCGTCGTCAGTCGCCACACGATCGAGCATGTGCCCCAGCCGCTGACGTTCTTGCAATCGATCCGTGACGCACTGGGGCCCGGCTCATGCGCGAAAATATTCATCGAAACGCCCTGTATCGCCTGGATCCTCGAGAAGCAGGCGATGCAGGATTTCTTCTACGAGCATTGCTCGCTATTTACCGCCGATTCGCTGCAAACGGCCCTGAACCGCGCCGGCTTTGCCTGCCGGCGTGTGGAACACGTTTTCGGTGGTCAGTACCTTTGGGCCGAAGCAGACGCTGCCCCCGCGGCCGATAGAACGCCTCTGACCGGCAAAGGTCTTGGCGACCTCGCAGGGGCGTACGGTATCTATCAGGCGCGCTGGCGAGCTAAGCTCGCACAGGCAAAAGCGGAAGGACCAATCGCAATTTGGGGTGCCGGCGCCAAGGGCGTGACATTTGCCCTGTTGATTGACCCACATGGTGAATTGATCGATCACGCCATCGATATCAATCCTGGAAAGCAAGGTCGGCATCTGGCAGGAACGGGGTTGAGGGTGCTGTCCCCAGAAATGTCGCTCGGGCGCGATCCCAAGACCGTCGTCATCATGAATCCGAACTACGCCGGCGAAATTCAAACACAGGCCAAGGCGCTCGGCCTCAATGCGCGGTATCTCGTGCTCGACGAAGAAGGCACCTCATGAAGCTCACCATCAATACCGAAAGCCAGCTCCTTGAGGCCGATGGCAAGAGCATGCCGCTCTATAGTGACGAGGCCTTCCGGCACCTGTCCGACCTGTGGGTCAAAGTCGGATGGAACCAGAAGTATAGCTACACAATGAGCTGGCTTGGTGTGCCGATCATCCAGTTGCCCGAGGATATCGTCCGCTATCAGGAAGTCGTCTTTCAATTGAAGCCCGACGTGATCATCGAGACCGGCGTCGCCCATGGCGGCTCTGCCATTTTATCGGCGAGTTTGCTGAAGCTCCTGGGCAAGGGGCGGGTCATTGCCGTCGATATCGAAATCAGGCCGCATAACCGGGCTCGCATCGAATCGCATGCGCTATCGCCTCTGATTACGCTGTTCGAAGGGTCGTCGGTGGCGCCCGGTATCGTTGCCCAGATCAAAAGTGCCGTACAGCCGGGAGACACCGTACTGGTGGTGCTCGATTCCGACCACTCGTACAATCATGTAATGGCAGAGCTTGAGGCCTACGCGCCGCTGGTGACGCCGGGATCATACATCGTTGCAACCGATGGGCTGATGCGCGAGCTCGGCGACGTGCCGCGCGGCAGCCCGGAATGGGTCAAGGATAACCCGGCCGAGGCTGCAAAGGATTTTGCGGCGAAGCATCCTGAGTTCTTGCTTGAAGAACCGGCCTGGGCGTTCAATGAGTCGACACTCAAAGGCAACATCACGCACTGGCCATTGGCCTGGTTGAAGCGCAGGGGCTAGGGCCCCGACCCACAAGCGGAACATCTCGGACCATGCCGCGCATTGTCGTCGCCGTACCGGTCCACAATGGGGCAAGCCTTCTCAGCGAAGCGCTGGCTAACTTGCAAAACCAAACGCACCGGGATTTCGAGATTGTCGTTTGCGACAATGCCTCGACGGACGCGACGGCAGAAATAGCGGAGCGGGCTGCCGCGTCTGACAAGCGCGTGCGTGTGGAGCGCAGGTCGACGCTGGTGCCGGCCATCGAAAACTTCAAACGCGCACTTGAGAGCGCCGATTGCGACTTCTTCGCGTGGCGCGCTTACGACGATCTATCAGCGGCAAACTATCTCGAGGTCTTGTCCGGCGTTCTGCAGGATAAGCAAGACATCGGACTTGCGGTCGGCAGCGTGCACACGTTGAAGCCCCACAAATCGCCGAGCCCGGTCGTGCGGCGCACGCCGTTGGTGCCGGCGAACCGCGCGCTTGCTGCCGTGACGCTCATGAACGCGGCGCCGGCGGCTTGGATCTATGGTCTTTTCCGGCGCGACCGGCTCGAAGTGGAATTTCTGCGCGCTGCAGCAGTGCTCCCGCAGGCCTGGGCGACGGACCACCTGACGCTGTTCCCGTATCTGCTGGACGGCAGTATCGCGATTTCCAAGCAAACCTACTTTGTCCAGCGCATCATCAAGCAAGCCGGCAACACCGATTGGTCGCTGCCGACGGTTAAGGCTCAGTGGGATGTGCGCCGCAGGTTTCATGGCTATTGCGCCGAGCGGTTGGCGGAAACGGACATCAATACGATGTCGAAACTTGCGATCCGGGCGGCGCTGCCGCTCTATACGTCCGCGCGAACGTTCCGCGTGAGCAAGATGCTCGGCAAAGCGCTTTCCGGGCGTTAGTGTCCGGCCTTGTCGCCCCACAGCTGCTTTAACCGGGCGTCGCGGCCGCAGCCGGCGCGGTAAAATTTGTAGCGCACTGAGTTGGTCTTGTAGAAATCCGGATCCGGGGCCGGCGTGAATGCCGACGCATTCGAAATCGCGACGACGAGCGGTTCCTTGAAGCGCTTGCTGTCTTCGATGGCTTTTTTGCTCGCCTCCGCCAGTTTGCGCTGTTCGTCGTCGTAAACGAAGATCTCGGGCCGGTACTGGCTGCCGCGGTCGCAGAACTGCCCGTCGATATCCAGCGGGTCGACATTGACCCAGTAGTGATCGAGCAACTGCTGGTACGTCACAACAGCCGTATCATACTTGATGATGACGACTTCGGTGTGCCCGGTGGCGCCGGAGCTAACCTCGCTATAGGTCGGGTTTTCGGTCTTTCCGCCCATGAACCCCGGCGTCGTCTCAACCACGCCCTTGACCTTGTCGAAATCGCTTTCGACGCACCAATAGCAACCGGCGGCGAAACTCGCGAGCGCAGTGGCTGCGTTCGCTGGTGTCCACGCCATCAACAGTGCGAGTGCCGGGAAAACCGTAGCGCGGCGGAGCATGAAGGACCTCGAGATGTTGAAAGGGCCCTCTCCCCGGAGACAGCCAGGGAGAGGGGAGTGTGTGAGGGCTGGCACGGGGGGATGCGCGCCCTCACTTCAACTCTCAGCGGCGAGGGAAGGCAGCTGCTGAGAGGATTGGATTGCTCAGCTCGCGGTCTTCGGCACGAACTTCATAGCGACGCCGTTCATGCAGTAGCGCAGCCCCGTCGGCTTCGGGCCGTCTTCGAACACGTGACCAAGATGACCGCCGCAGCGCCGGCAATGAACTTCCGTGCGGGTCGAGAAAAAGCTCTTGTCGATCGAGGTGCCAATGGCGTTGTCGATTGGCTTATAGAAGCTCGGCCAACCTGTGCCGCTGTCAAATTTCGTTTCTGAAGAATAGACCGGCAGGTCGCAGGCCGCGCAATTGTACACGCCGGGGTCGTAGACCTTGTCGAGCGGCGAGGTGCCGGCCCGTTCGGTGCCGTGCTTACGCAGCACATTAAATTGCTCCGGCGTTAGGACTTTCTTCCATTCGTCATCCGTCTTCATGATTTCGAACCTTTCAGCGGCGGTATCGGCAGCGGCGACCGGCAAATTAGCGGCTGCCAGTGCGCCGGCCAATGTAATGCCAACTTTCGTGAAATCGCGGCGGGAATACATGGCCGTGTCCTTGGACTTTATTTGTTGAACCGGTCTCCGTTGACCGGCTTGCCCAACAGATACGCGAGGGTAACCCCAAGCGTTTCTTTTACGCCGAAAAAATTGCTCACGAAGCCGTGCGCTTTATGACATCGCCGCAATGTCGATTTTTCGGTCGAGGTCGATGGCCTCGGGCGTTAACCGGCAGCCGTAGCACAGCATTTCGACGCCAGCCCTTTGGGCCTTGGCATAGGCCGCCGCATACGCCGGGTCGATGTCGCCCGCGAGTTTAAATCGCACCGCATCGCCGCGCTGGACTAGATACAACATGACTGCGCGATGGCCGGCCGCAACCATGTTCGACAGCTCGCCGAGATGCTTGATGCCGCGCTCGGTACGGCTGTCCGGGAACTCGGCAAGGCCCGGCTGGCGCATCAAATGCACGTTCTTGATTTCGACGTAGCACATCTGCCCCTTCGGCCCGCCTTCGAGCAAGATATCGATACGGCTGTTGAGGCCGTATTTGACCTCGCGGCGCAGGTCTGAGTAACCCGTCAATTCTGAAATCGCGCCATCGCCGATGGCCTCCGTCACAAGCGCGTTCGGGTGGTTGGTATTGATCCCGACCAACGTCGGGCCCTGACCCAGGTCTGTTTCGATCAGTTCCCACGTGTGGCGGTATTTGCGCGTGGGTGAGTAGCTCTCCGAGACCCAGACCTTCGATCCCGGCGCCGTCAGGCCGAGCATCGAACCCGTGTTCGGGCACGTCGCCGTAATGGATTCTCCCGACTCAAGTACGATGTCGGCGAGAAAGCGCTTGTAGCGTTGCCCGAGGCGGCCAGGGAGCAAGGGCGAGGCGAATTTCATAGGCTCCGCTTAGCCGTCTTGCCGTCCCGCCTGCAATGGCAAACTGCTAGTCTCTCGATAATTCGAATCGAACCCGGAGCCTTGCCGTGCACGCCAACGTTCGCCTTGTTGCCGCGCTCCTCGTGATCGCCGCCGCCCCGGCCACTGCCGCCGAGGTCGAGACCGCGCGCATGACATGGACCGAAATCCGCGATGCCGTCGCAGCCGGCAAAACGACCATCATTATTCCAACCGGCGGCACCGAGCAGAACGGCCCGCACATGATCACGGGCAAGCACAACCTGATTGTCGCCGAGACGGCGCGGCGTATCGCGGCCAAGCTCGGCGATGCGCTCGTCGCTCCTGTGCTCGCCTATACGCCCGAGGGCGGCATCGCTGCGCGCGAGGGGCACATGGCCTTTCCCGGTACGATCAGCATTCCGCCTGAGACCTTTGCAAAGGTATTGGAATCGGCGGCAGCAAGTTTCGCCGCCCATGGCTTCAAAAGCATTGTCTTTCTCGGCGATTCCGGTCCCAATCAAGCGCCGCAACAGTCGGTAGCGGTCGAACTTTCCGCGCGCTGGGGCGGCGACGGCGTCCGCGTCATCAATGCCGGGTCCTACTATGGAGCGAACGGCCAGGTCGATGCGCTCAAAGCCGAAGGCGAGACGGACGCGTCCATTGGTTTGCACGCCGGCATCCGCGATACATCCGAGCTGATGGCCGTCGATGCCAGCGGCGTGCGGCCGGATCGGCGCGCCGCCGACAAAGATGGCGTCAGCGGCGACCCGGCGCGCGCGACGGCCGAGCGCGGCGAAAAGCTGCTCGCACTCAAGGTCGCAGCAGCGGTCAAAGACATCCAATCTGCGCGAACGGCACCAGCCGGTTCAGTTTCAGCACCCGCTGGCGACCCGTCCGCCACGCCACAGCAAGGCGGAAGCATTTTCGACTCGTTGTGGCGCATGATTTTCGGCTGAACCGCGCCGGAAGCGATCATCCACAGCCGATTGCGAAGTTCTCTACAGCAATCAACCGCGACTCAAAATGCCGACTTGCATCTGCCTGTCCTTCGCCACTTTGGCCGTGGACAAGACATTCAGCCCACAGCCGCCGCCTTGCGACTCGTGCGGCCCTCTGGTCTGGTCCGGCGCATTGTACGGCGCCAGAGGTGCTTGGTCTCGCGTGGTGTGGCGGCGAACTCGCTTTCGCCGCACGGCAAGAAAAAGGATCGTCATCTATGGCAGTGGCCGAACGCAACTCCGACCGCGTCTTGAATCCGATCGATCTCGTCGAACGGCTGGCCCAAAGTCACGACTGGCCCGCTGATCGTTCCAGCGATGACGAGTTGACGCTGATCGTCGCCGGCACCTGGGCCGACTATCACGTCTCGCTGAATTGGCGCGACGATCTCGAAGCCCTCCACCTCGCTTGCGCCTTCGACTTCCGCGTGCCTGCCAACCGGTTGCCGGAAATGTACCGCCTGATCGCGCAAATCAACGAGCAGCTCTGGCTCGGCCACTTCGATCTGTGGACCCAGGAAGGCCTCGTCATGTTCCGTCACGCGCTTCTGCTGAACGGCGCCGTGGCGACGACGCGGCAGTGTGAGGCCATGCTGAAAGCGGCGCTCGAAGGCTGCGAACGCTACTACCAGGCCTTCCAGTTCGTCGTCTGGGCGGGTAAGGAGAGCCGTGAGGCTTTGGTCTCGACCATGTTCGAGACCCAGGGCCAAGCTTAGCCCTCCAACGCCCGTCTCCAGCGGGCCGGTATGTTATGTCACTGAAGTTCGATGGTCCGGTCTTGCTCGCCGGCGCCGGCAAAATGGGTGCGAGCCTGCTTAGCGGCTGGCTGGCGCGCGGGCTCGACCCGAAGGCCATTCTAGTTCAAGAGCCGTCGCTGCAAGGAGAGGCGGCAGACTTTGTCCGCAAGCATGGCCTGACGGCTGCGCCGCAGTTCGCGACACTTGATCGCGCGCCAGCCGTCATCGTTGCCGCCGTGAAACCGCAGGCGATGGATGCGGTGTTTCCAGACCTCGCCAAACTCGCTGGTCCCAACACCGTCGTCCTGTCGATCGCGGCTGGAAAATCGATTGCGAGTTTCGAGGCGCACCTTCCGCCCGGCACGGCCGTTGTCCGCGCCATGCCGAACACGCCGGCAGCCATTGGCCGCGGCATCACTGGTGCCGCTGGCAATGCGCATCTCAGCGCCGCGCAGAAAGCACTGTGCAACGATTTGTTGAGCGCCGTCGGTGAGGTCGTGTGGGTAAACAGCGAAGCCTTGATCGACGCCGTCACCGCCGTCTCGGGCTCGGGCCCGGCGTATGTGTTCTATTTGACCGAATGCCTCGCAAAAGCCGGCGTTGCCGCCGGGTTGGAAGCAGAGCTGGCGCTGCAACTCGCGCGCGCGACGGTTTCAGGAGCAGGTGAACTACTGCATCGCTCGGACCTCGATCCCGCAATCCTGCGCCAGAACGTGACGTCGCCGGGCGGCACCACGGCAGCCGCTCTCGCCGTGTTAATGCGCGATGACAGCGGTCTGCAACGGCTTATGACGGATGCCGTGCTGGCGGCGCAAAAGCGCGGCCGCGACCTCGGGAAATAGAGCCGAACCGCAATCGCCCTAAAGTGGCAGCGAGATGATCGCGCGCAGCCCGCCCATCGAGCTTTCGCCGAGCGCGATCTCGCCGCCGTGACTCTTGGCGATATCGCGCGCGATGGCGAGGCCGAGGCCGCTGTTGCCCTCATCCTGATTGCGGGCGTGGTCGATACGGTAAAACGGCCGGAACACGTTATCACGTTCTGATGCCGGGATGCCCGGGCCGTTGTCATCGACCTCGATGCGCACCCACTGGCCTTCGGTCGCGGCGCGGATCACGACCTGATCGCCGAAGCGCGTGGCGTTGGTGACGAGGTTCGTGATCGCCCGCTTCAACGCCTGACGCTTCAGCGGCAATACAAGGTCGCCCTTGCGCTTGCGCATTTTGAGTTCAATGGCGCTGCCGTACATCAGCGACTCGTCATGGATTTCCTGCAGCAATTCGCGCAGGTTCGTCGGCTTGGCTTCTTCGCCGCCGTCGCCTTTCGCAAACGCCAGATAGTCTTCCAGCATGTGCTGCATTTCGTTGACGTCGGCGGCGAGCGAGCGGGTTTCCGCCGTGTCGCCGATCAGGGCCAGTTCGAGCTTGAAGCGCGTCAAGACCGTTCGAAGATCGTGGCTGACACCGGCAAGCATCGTCGTGCGCTGATCGACATGGGTGCGGATGCGGTCGCGCATCTGCAGGAAGGCTTCAGCCGCTTGCCGCACTTCGCGGGCGCCGCGCGGGCGGAAATCTTCCGGAATCGATCGCCCCTTGCCGAACGCATCCGCCGCGTCGGCGAGGCGCAAAATCGGCCGGATTTGGTTGCGCAAAAACAAGATCGCGACAGTCAGCAGAATGACCGACGTACCGACCATCCACAGCAGGAATATGTGCGAGTTCGAGGCGTACGTCTGACTGCGGGTCGCGACAAAGCGCAGGATCGACGTGTCGGTCTTGATGCGGATCTCGACATTCTTTGAATCCCCCACCGTGTCGATCCAGAACGGCAGTTTGACGTGGCGCACAAGCTCGGTCGATAAAGCCCTATCGAGCAGCTCGAAATACCGTTTCGGCGCCGGCGGCGGAAGATCGCCAGGCGGGAGGACTTCAAGCGCCAGGCCGAGCCGATCCTTGGCGAGATCAATGATCTTTTGCGGCTTTTCCTTGCGGGGCAGCTCGTCGTAGACGTCGATGACGGCGGCGATGTCGCGCGCCGTTGCTTCCGACAGGCGCCGCGTCACGGCCTGCCAATGCCGCTCCATGAACGCAAACGCAATGACGCCTTCAAGCACGACGATCGGCGTGATGATGATCAGCAGGGCACGGGCATAGAGCCCCTTCGGCAGTATCTCGGCGATGATTTGCGCCGACTTGAGGACAAACGGGCTCTCGCGCAGCCGCCGGTACCAGGCCGCGGTTTCGGGCGTCTCGGTGATTGGATCGCGGGCCGCGACCATCAGTCCTCTCAGCGGTTGCCGGAAGCGAACCTACGGACCACGCGGGGGCATGATCCGTCAATCGGTATACAGGATATAGCCTTTGCCGCGCACCGTTTGCAGGTACGCAGGGTTTGACGGGTCGGTCTCGATTTTGCGCCGTAGCCGGTTGATCTGCACGTCAATGGCGCGTTCGCTGCCGGTGCTCTCGTCGCTTGAAAGTTCGTGACGCGGTACGGCAATACCAATGCGCTGGGCGAACAGGCGCATCAGGTCGCGCTCGCGCTCGGTTAGCTTGACGCATTCATCATCGCGCCGTAGTTCGCCGCGCGTGATGTTGAACGAGCACGGGCCCATGCGGATATCGTCGCGGGGCGCGGCGGGGGCCTGTCCGCGGCGCAGGATATTGCGAATGCGCAGCAGCAATTCGCGCGGCTCGAATGGCTTTGATACATAGTCGTCGACGCCGGCTTCAAGGCCTGAGATGCGATCTTCGGTTTCTGCAAGAGCCGTCAACATACAGATCGGCACCGGCCTCGTGGCCTTGAGATCGCGTGCGAGACTGAGGCCCGATTCCCCCGGCATCATGACGTCGAGCAGCACGAGGTCGAACGAGAGCCCGCGCATGAACGATCGCGCCGACGCTGCATCCGCTGCCTCGGTTACGCGAAAGCCGTTACTCGCCAAAAAGCGGCCGAGCAGGGCGCGGATTTTATGATCGTCATCGACGACGAGAATGTGCGGCGCGTTGTCCGGTATAGCGTCGGTGCGTGCCTGCTGTGTTGACGTCTTCATCCAGCCGGTCCCGTGCCATTGCGTGCAGCACCCTTGATCAGGGCTTCAACGTGCGGCCTGTCTTCCTCCGCAATCATTGCGAACAAAAACTGCCTCGCCAGCATGTCGGCGCCTGGGCCCGCGTGCAGCAGCGCCGTCTCAAAACGTTTGACCTGAATTTGTGTCAGCTTGTCGGTGAGACGTGCACCTTTGGCCGAGACATACAGACGGCGCTCGCGGCGGTCTTCGTCTCCGGCGCGCTGAATAATGAAGCCTTCGTCGATGAGCTGCTTCAACACGCGCGCTAAGCTCTGCTTGGTGATTTTAAGAATATCGAGAAGCTCGGCGACCTTGAGGCCTGGATTGCGATGCACGAAATGCAGCACCCGGTGATGGGCGCGTCCGAAACCATATTGCTCTAGGATGGTGTCGGGATCGCAGGTAAAATCGCGGTAGGCAAAATAGAACAGCTCGACGCAGGCAATGAGATCGGCCGGGAGGGTCTGCACGGGTTTCGCCCCCGCTGCCCCCGCCTTCGCCACCCCTGGGTCCGTAATACGCCGGCCCAACGCACCATCAGAACTTATGTCAGTCATGTTGACTTATTGGCCTTGATTGTTTCATGTTTCAAGTCAAATTGTTGGGCAGCTCGATCTGAGGCAAAGTCTTGCGGAGGGCCCCCTAGCCGGTTAAGCCAACAGCGCGTGGTACGCGAAGCTCGCTCCCTAAAGTAAAAACGCAGAGCCGGCCCAAACGGTTTTGATTTGATCGCAGGATCCTGAATAGCATGGCAGACCTCGTCCCCTATCACGATCGCGACGGCTTGATCTGGTTAGATGGCGGTTTGGTGCAGTGGCGCGAGGCCAAGGTCCACGTACTGACGCACGCACTGCACTATGCCAGCGCCGTGTTCGAGGGCGAGCGGGCCTACGACGGCGAGATTTTCAAACTTTCCGAGCATACCGCCCGCCTGATCGAAGGCGCGGCCATTATGGACTTCGAAATCCCCTATTCGGCCGCTGAAATCGACGCCGCCTGCCGTGAAGTCGTCGCCGCCAACAAACTCGGCGATTGCTACGTCCGCCCGATCGCATGGCGGGGCAGCGAAATGATGGGCGTCTCGGCGCAATCCTCAAGAATTCATCTCGCAGTTGCGGCATGGAACTGGGGCTCCTACTTCCCGATGGAGCAGCGCCTCAAGGGCATCCGCATCACGCACGCCAAGTACCGCCGCCCCGACCCGGCCTGCGCGCCATGCAAAGCCAAGGCCGCCGGCCTGTACATGATCTGCACCATCGAGAAACACCGGGCCGAGCGGGCGGGATATTCCGACGCGTTGATGCTCGACTATCGCGGCCGGGTCGCCGAATGCACCGGCGCCAACGTGTTTCTGATCAAGGACGGGGTCATCCACACCCCCGATCCCGATTGCTTCCTGGACGGCATCACGCGCCGCACCGCCATCAGCCTCGCCAAAGCCCGCGGCATCGACGTTATCGAACGGGCGATCATGCCTAACGAATTGGGCACGTTCAGCGAGTGCTTCATCACAGGCACGGCGGCGGAAATAACGCCCGTCTCCGAGATTGGTGAGCACCGCTACAAGCCGGGGACAATCACCGAAGCGCTGCTGAACGATTTCACAGCGCTTGTCCGGCCGAAAAAGCGCGTCGCGGCCGAGTAGCCGCCAGAGTAATCACCTGGGTAACCACGGCTACACATCAGCGCTACGCTGGCGTTGCGTTGGGAACGGATATAGCTCAGTCTCGCCACGTCCGACCTACAATGCGGGGCAGGCGAGCCATGCGAACGCTCAAGATCATAACGTCTGCGCTTGTTCTCGGCGCCATCGCGCTGTCTGGTCCCGCTGCGTCACAGCAGGGGCCTGGCGGCGGCGTCAATCCGCAGCGCGACTGCCAGACGATCTTGACCTGCCAGTATGCCCGGACGGGAAGCTTTCGCGGCTGCGTCTCAAGCTACAGCTGCAGGACGTGCAGCTTCGTCACCGCGAAATGCGCGATACCGGGCGGCGGGCGTAAGGTGTGCCGTGAAATGCGCTGCGGCTGGGGCGCTTAAGCCTTCAGAATGACCGGGGCGCAGACGGCGGCGAGAAACAGCATGATCGCTGCGCCCAGCAGCACCAGGGCTGATGCCGCGAACGTCACGCCAGCGAGGCTGGCAGCGCCAGCAAACAAGCCAATCCAGAATAGCGCCGGCACGACAGCCGCAAAGGCGATACCAACAATTTTGAACCCAAGCGTCGTTTCAGCCGCGACAGGCGCCGCGTGATCGAGAGCATGGGTTGCTATTGTCATGGTCACTCCGCAGCGTCGTTGAAAATCACGGCTTGCTGATGACTTGAACGCTAGGCCCAATCGATAAACGCTCTCCTAACGGCGGAAGCTCGCCGTAAGGGCGGTGCAATATCGATTAATGAAGAGTAAATATCTGATTTGCGGCGGCACGTGTAGCGCATAACAGGCGTTGCCAACAGGCCGGTAATTGCGCCACAAAGCGGCGATGCAGAATAAGATCTACGACGTAGCCATCCTGGGCGGTGGGCATAACGGGCTCAGTTGCGCCGCCTATCTGGCGGGCGCGGGCTATAGCGTCGTTGTGCTCGAAAAGAACGCTGTGCTCGGCGGCGCGGCCATCACGGAAGAGTTTGCACCCGGCTTTCGCAATTCGGTCGCGTCGTACACCGTATCGCTGCTGAACCCGAAGGTCATCGCCGATCTCGACCTCAAACGCCACGGCCTCGAAATCCTCGAGCGCCCGGCTGCCAATTTCTGGCCCGTCGAAGGCACGCGCGGTTTGCTGATGCCGTATGGCGTCGCCGCCAAGCAGGCGGAGTTTGCAGCCTTCTCAAAGAAAGACGCCGCGCGCTATCCGGCCTACGACGCAGCCCTTGAACGGGCCGCAAACGTCTTGCGCGATCTCGTCACCCGCACGCCACCGAACGCCGGCGGCGGATTGCTCGAACTGATCAAGGGCGGCGCGGCCGGGCGGCGGGTTTTGAAACTCTCTCTCGACGATCAGCGCCTGCTGCTCGAACTCTTTACCGCCAGCGCCGCGGATTTCTTGAGCCGCTGGTTCGAGAACGAGACCATTCAAGGCGCTTTCGCCTTCGATGGCATTGTCGGATCGTATGCCGCGCCATCGACGCCCGGCACGGCCTACGTCCTGCTGCACCACTGCTTTGGCGAGGTGGACGGCAAGTCCGGCGTTTGGGGTCACGCCCGCGGCGGCATGGGCGCAATCAGCCAGGCCATGGCCTCATGCGCACTGAGCCGCGGTGCGACGTTGCGAACAGATGTGCCGGTCAAGCGCGTTGTGGTCGAGGGCGGCCGCGCTACCGGCGTTGAATTGGCATCCGGCGAGATCGTGCGGGCGCTCAGTGTAGCGGCCAACGTCGGACCCAAACTCCTGTTCCGCGATCTCATCGCCACCGGCGACATCGATGACAGCGTGCGCGCGCCGTTCCTTGGCATCAAGACCGGATCGGCCTCGTTCCGTATGAACGTCGCGCTGTCCGAGCTTCCAGATTTCACCTGCCGTCCCGGCAAAGACCTCGCGGCCCAGCATGGCGCCGGCGTCGTCATTGGCCCGACGCTCGACTATCTCGAACGCGCCTACCACGACGCCCGCATGTCGGGGTGGTCGAAAGAACCGGCGGTCGAGATGCTGATCCCATCGACGATGGACGACACGCTGGCCCCCAAAGGCCAGCATGTCGCCAGCCTGTTCGTGCAGCACGTCGCGCCGCATTTGCCGGGCGGCCGCTCGTGGTCGAACGGCCATGAAAAAGAAGCCTTCGCCGATATTGTCATCGACGCGGTGACGCGCTTCGCGCCGAATTTCAAAGCCGCCGTGCTGCATCGTCAAATCCTGTCGCCGCTCGATCTTGAACACCGCTTCGGCCTAGTCGACGGCGATATTTTCCACGGCCAGCTCAACCTCGGGCAATTGTACGCAGCCCGCCCGGTGCTCGGGCATGCCAATTACCGGATGCCGGTCCCGGGCTTGTATCTGTGCGGTTCTGGAGCCCATCCGGGCGGCGGCGTGACCGGCGTTCCAGGCATGAACGCAGCGCGCGAAATCGCCCGCGACCTCAAGGGCTGGAGGCGGCTGCCGTAATGCGCATCAACGCCAATGTCGACATCGACGACGATTTGATCGAGGAACGCTTCGTGCGCTCGTCCGGCCCCGGCGGGCAGAACGTCAACAAGGTATCGACGGCAGTCGAGTTGCGCTTCGACATGGAAGCCGCGACGGATCTAAGCCCCAGCGTCAAAGCCCGATTGACGCGACTCGCGGGGCGGCGGCTGACGCTGGACGGCGTCATCATCATCCAGGCCGATCAGTTCCGCACCCAGGAGATGAACCGCTCGGACGCGAGGAAACGCTTGGCAGCGTTGATCGCCGAAGCCTTGATCGCACCGAAGCCGCGCATCAAGACGCGGCCGTCGCGCGCCTCCAAAGAGCGCCGCATTAAAGCCAAGTCGGTGCGTTCAAACGTCAAGAAATTGCGCCGCGCTGGCCACGACGACGATTGAAGCTTACAGCGCGCGCGCCGCCTGCTGTGCCACGACGCCAGCGGGCGCGGCTTCGATTTCCATCACGAAGCGGATGGCGCTGGCATCCGCGTTGCCCTGGTCTTTCGCCGTCACGAGCACGAAGCGGCGGGACCCCGTCGTCGTGTCGATTTCGGTGATGTTCGGCGTGACTTCCGAAACAGACGCGACTTCGAGTTTTCTCTCCAAGCCGCCAAGCGTCATCGTGATCGTGTCGCCGACAGAGACCGTCTTAGTGACCGGCAGGCCGCCGTCAGCCCGCATGGCGCTGAGCCAATAATCTTCCGAGCCGGAGAGCGGTACGGATTTGGCAAACCGCTGCGGCGTGCCTGCCGGGGTCGAGAGTGCGGTCGAAAAACTCGAGCGCAGCAGCGCTTCCGAATTGGTCATCAGCACGGGGAGAAGGGCTGCACCGGCACCGATCACAGCGCCCATTGCCAAAACAGAAAGACGGCCGGATTTCGCTGTCATGTCTCTGCTCTCCTGTCAGCCTGCCTACAACCGTATAGGTGCGGCGGCGGCCATTGGTTCACGAGATCGTCGGAAGATTCATCTCTGTGTTCACGTTTCGGGCCTGCCCATAGCATATTTACGCGGCCAGAACCCAGAGGTTTCAGCGATTATGGTCACGTTTGCGGGGCAGAACGTAAACCCGCCGCATATGCCGCAAAAACGCGAGATTCAAGGCAGCCAGCATCGAAAACGCCGATGCCAGCAGCAGCCAAGCGGCGCCTGCACTCGTGCGCTTGTAGACGGCGTCGGCATTGGCCGGCGAACTGGTCGTGGCGATTTCAATGGCCGCAGGGATGTCGTTGGCGTCGCCAACCGCATTCATGGCTGCATCGGCCGGGGTTTCGTGGGTCGCGGCGAACGCACCCGGATTTGGGCTCGCAGACGACGGCGCGCAGGTCACGGCGGAAGAGATAAGTCCAAAGACGACGAACGCGGCGGCGGCGTCACGGATTGGGTGCAACAGTCTGCCCCGCGGTGCTGAAAGCGTGTCCCGTTCAATCCCCATAGTATGCCGATCCCTCGTTAAAAATCTCAGTCGTAAGAACAACGTGTTAATGTGGAGTTGATCGTGATTTGTGGGCGCCGGTTTGCCGACAATGTGGCAGGCGTCACGAATCTCCGCCTCATTGACCATTGACGACATGCTGTTGCGAGACCGCACCTATGCCAGTTTCGCTATCGTGCGGTGCCGCGTTACCGGGCTTTTCGAGCCTAAAGCCCGGCTTGCGGACAGCAAGTCTTGGGCGTAGCTTCCGCGCCGCTTATTTCGCGACTGCGAGATGGGTGAATCCGTATCTCAAAAACAGGCCGACCGACCCATGGGCTTTATCGCCGACAGCTTGAACCGCATCCAACCGTCCGCAACGATCGCGGTCTCGACCAAAGCCCGCCAACTCAAAGCCGAGGGCCGCGATATCGTCTCGCTGTCGGCGGGCGAACCCGATTTCGACACGCCGCAGAATATCAAGGACGCGGCCAAGAAGGCGCTCGACGCCGGCAAAACCAAATACACCGACGTCGATGGCATCCCCGAATTGAAGGCGGCGATTGCCGCCAAGTTCAAACGCGAAAACGGCCTCGACTACAAGCCGAGCCAGGTTTCCGTCGGTACCGGCGGCAAGCAGGTGCTCTACAATGCGCTTCTGGCGACGCTGAACCCAGGCGATGAAGTCATCATGCCGGCACCGTGCTGGGTGTCCTACGCGGACATCGTTATTCTCGGCGGTGGCCAGCCGGTGTTCGCCGAGACGACGCTGGAAGACGGCTACAAGCTGCGGCCCGAGGTGCTGGAAAAAGCCATCACGCCGAAGACCAAGTGGCTCGTGTTCAACTCGCCATCCAACCCGACGGGCGCGGTTTACACCAAAGCCGACATCAAGAAGCTGACCGACGTCCTGTTGAAGCACTCGCATATCTGGGTGCTGACGGACGATATCTATGAGCACTTGATTTACGACGGCCTCACGTTCGCGACGGCGGTGCAGGTCGAGCCGAAGCTCTACGATCGCACGCTGACCATGAACGGCCTGTCGAAGGCCTATTGCATGACCGGCTGGCGGCTCGGCTATGCGGCCGGTCCCGAGCCGCTGATCAAAGCCATGTGTAAACTGCAATCGCAGTCGACCTCGAACCCGTCGTCCATCGTGCAGTGGGCCGGCGTCGAAGCCTTGAACGGGCCGCAGGACTTCATTGCCAAAAACAATGCCGAGTTCGTCGCGCGCCGCGATCTCGTGGTTTCAATGTTGAACCAGGCCAGCGGCATCGTCTGCCCGAAGCCGCAGGGCGCGTTCTATGTCTATCCCTCGATCAAAGGATGCGTCGGCAAGACCAGCAAGGGCGGCGTCAAGATCAAGACAGACGAGGATTTCGTCACCGCGCTGCTCGAAGAGGAAGGCGTTGCGGTTGTGCACGGCGCCGCGTTTGCCGGATCGCCGTCGTTCCGCGTTTCGTATGCATCGTCAACCGCGTCCCTCAAAGACGCCTGCACGCGCATCCAGCGTTTTTGCGGCAATTTGAAGTGAGTAGCGTTGCACCCTGTACCAGTTGCCGTCTCTATCGTTGGGGCCTTGCGCTCTCCCTTGCCGCACTCGCCATAGTGTGGTGGCTGTCATCGAATTGACGTGCTGATCGTGCCACAAGCCCGCGCCCGGCGGCCGGCTCCCCGCAGGGGAGTCGCCGGGCGCAAAGGAAAAGATGCGCATTCTGATCACCAACGACGACGGCATTCATGCCAAGGGCCTTGAAATCCTCAAGGCCATCGCGTTGGGCCTCTCGCCCGATGTGTGGACGGTTGCGCCCGAGACCAACCAGTCCGGCACCTCGCACTCGATGACGCTGCACACACCGCTGCGGCTCAGAACGCTTGATGAGCGCACGTTCGCCGTTGCGGGCACGCCGACCGATTGCGTCATCATGGCTGTGCGCCATATCCTGAAAGATCACCCACCGGATCTGATCCTGTCGGGTGTCAATCACGGCTCGAACCTCGCCGAGGACGTGACGTATTCAGGCACCGTCGCCGCCGCGATGGAAGGCGCGCTACTCGGCGTGCGCTCGATTGCGCTGTCGCTGATGATGGGCTTTGAAGACGGCGAGCGCCGGGCGTTGTGGGATACACCCTTAGCGCACGCGCCGTCGCTGATCACGCGCCTGATTGAGGCCGAATTCACGCCCGGCACGTTGATCAACGTCAACTTCCCCGACGTCGCGCCCGATGACGTCACTGGCATAGCCGTGACAACGCAGGGCATTCGCGATCAGGCGCTCCTTAATATTGACAGCCGCTCCGACCCCTGGGGCACGCCGTATTTCTGGTTCGGTTTCGAGCGCCGTAAGTCGACGCTTGTTGCCGGCACGGATCTCGCGGCCATTGCTGATAAAAAAATTTCCGTGACGCCGTTGAGCCTCGATTTGACCGATCGCGATGCGTTAGCGCCGCTGCAAAAACATCTCTCGATGCCGCGCAAACCGGCGAAACGCTAAGCCGCGGCAACGCTTGTAGCACCACGCGAAAAGCCGCCGGATTGACGAAATCCCTCCGCGAATTAAGCGCAATCGGGGTCTAAGGATTATTTTGGCTTGTTCCGGCAGGCGTGCCTCGCAGCGTGCGAACGCTGTGGCCAAGGGGAGTTCTGAAAAGCGCTTCCCTCTGCAACCGGAACAGTCGAGAGGGCAGGCGGGTAATCGCACGGGGGCTAATCAGGTTTAACCCCGCGTTAACCAGTTGAAGGTTAATGGATGGTGCGAGTAGAGGTGCGTACCATGATGTATTTGTCTGGCTTCGGCCGGTGTGGGTGTTTTGACCTCAAAACCCCGCGGACTAGCGCAATTGTATTAGCAGCCGTCGCGGGCGTTTTGACCGCTGGCTGCAGCGCCGACGTGGCGCGCTTCGACAGCTCGTCGTTTGCGCTCAATGATCCCACTGAAGCATCAAGCCCGCCGGTCCCGCCCGAAAACGTGCGCGGCAACGGCGGCAACGAATTCGAAAATCCGGTTGCACGGTCGACACCGCGCGGCCCCTACGGCGCCGGCGCCAGCAATGTCGAAGTTGCAGCGCTTCCCGAACCCGCAGGCGCGCAGCCGCTGCCCGCGCCGCAAGCCTACACACCACAGCCCTATAAGCCTGCCGCCGCCCGCGCGACCGTGCAGCCGCAAACGACGGCCAAGGGCGAGGCGATCGAAGTCCAGACGGGCGACACGCTCTATGGTTTGTCGAAACGCCATCAGGTGTCGGTTGCCGAACTGATGTCGGTCAATGGTCTGTCGTCGCCGAACTTGAAGCCGGGCCAGAAGCTCAATCTGCCGGGCGCCAGTACGGCTGTTGCCGGTAGTTATGCGGCCGCACCCAAACCCATTCAGACGGCTGCCGCATTGCCGCCGCCCAAAGCCGACGTCGCCGCTAGATATGCCGGCACCTACATGGTGAAACCGGGCGAGTCGCTTTACGGCATCGCCCGCACCTACAAGGTGCCCTTCACAGAATTGCAGCAGGTCAATCAGATAGCGGACGCCCGCAAGGTCAAGCCGGGTACCGTTATCAAGGTTCCGGGCGTCGCACCGCTCGCCGCCGCCGAAGCGCTGCCGCAGGCAACAACTGCAGCCGCACCAGCTCCGCGCGTCGCACAGTCGTCCGCGCCGTCGTTCGGGCAGTCGACAACGACGCAGCCGACGGTCATCAATGCCAACAAGCAGGTGGCCGCGCTGAACGACAAGGCATCTGACGCGGCGCCGATCCCGCCATCGTCCTCATCCGCCGCGAAGGGTGACAAGGTCGCCGTTGCAGCCCCCGCCGCTGCCGAACAGGCGAGCGACAGCGTCAAGCTGCGCTGGCCGGCGCGCGGTAAAGTCATCGCCGGTTTTGGCGGCCGCCCGGACGGCACGCATAACGACGGCATCAACGTTTCAGTGCCGCTCGGCACCGAAGTGCACGCAGCCGAAAGCGGCGTCGTCGCCTATGCGGGAAGCGAGCTCAAGGGTTACGGCAATCTCGTGCTGATCCGCCACGACAACGGCTGGGTCACGGCCTACGCCCACAACGACGAATTGCTCGTCAAGCGCGGCGACAAAATCAAGCGCGGTCAGGTTATCGGCAAGGCCGGCAAAACCGGCACCGTCGACCAGCCGCAGGTGCATTTCGAACTGCGTCAGGGTTCCAAGCCCGTCGATCCGACGCCGTTCATGGAGAAACTTTGAGCGCCCGGAGTGCTTCCAGAAAAGCTTGTCCCGGTGAAGACCGGGATGGGAACCGGTTTTCCGAAGAGAAGCACGACCAAGGCATAAGACACGGGGGGCAGACCACCCGTTTGCCGCGCGCAAAGAAGAGGGAAGCCTAAGGGCCGGATCGCAAGATCCGGCTCTTCTTTATTGGCGCGCTTTTGTTTGCGCCCGGCGACTCTCGTTCCGAGAGCCGGCCGCCGGGCGCTGGCCGCTCGCGCGCTACCTCGCGTCGAGCCGCACACCCATCCGTCCCGCTAAATCCTGAATATACTGCCACGCCACGCGCCCCGAACGTGCGCCGCGGGTCGTGGCCCATTCAAGCGCGTCGCGCTGCAACTCGGCGTCCGCGACTTTCAAACAAAAATGCGCCGCATAGGCGTGAACCATCGCCAGATAATCGTCCTGGCTGGCGTTGTGAAAGCCGAGCCACAACCCGAAGCGGTCCGACAGCGAGACTTTTTCTTCCGTCGCTTCCGCCGGGTTGATCGCTGTCGCGCGCTCGTTCTCGACCATCTCGCGCGGCATCAGATGGCGGCGGTTCGAAGTGGCGTAGAAAATGACGTTCTCCGGCCGGCCCTCGATGCCGCCTTCGAGGACGGCTTTCAACGATTTATAGCTCGTGTCGTCCTTGTCGAACGACAGGTCATCGCAAAACACGATGAAGCGAAATGGGCTGGCTTTCAGTTGCGCGAGGCACGCGGGCAGCGTGCCAATTTCCTCGCGATGGATTTCGATGAGCTTTAGCGTCGGCGGCAGGCTCGACGAAGGAGAGTCGCGACCACTTGGAAGTCCCCTTGCGGGGCAGACGCCACAAAGAGAGCCATGCACCGCCTTGACCAGGCTCGATTTGCCCATGCCGCGTGCGCCCCACAGCAGCGCGTTGTTGGCCGGAAGGGCGGCTGCGAACCGCCGCGTATTTTCCAGCAGGATCGCCGCCGTCCTGTCGATGCCCTTCAACATTCCAAGCGGCACGCGGTTGACGTGCGCGATCATCTGGAACGAGCCAGGCGTGCCATGCCAGACGAAGGCCTCTCCGGACGCAAAATCGACGGCCAGCGCGCCCGGCGGGCTCAACCGCTCCAGCGCCGCGGCGATCCGTTCGATCAGCACCTCGATGCTGGGCTCAGTCCCCGTCTTCCCGGTCATGCGGCGGTCCTGCTTTGAAAGGCTAGCGTGTTTAGTCGGGCATTTGTCCAATGCCAACGGCTTGTTGCGCCGCCTTTTCCCGACCAGGTTGCAAAGCCGCAGCCGGTCACTATAGTCCCGGCCAAATCGCCGGACCGGACCTTGGAATGCGCGCGTTCCGGGGCTAGGGCCATGCGTTCGCTCTCATATTTGAATAGGATCCCCGCACCAATGTTCGTCACGCCTGCTTTTGCGCAAGCCGTACCCTCGCCGGTCGATCCGCTGGGCGGCCTGCTGATCCCCATGCTGCTGATGCTGGTGATCTTCTACTTCTTCCTGATCCGCCCGCAGTCGCAGCGCGCCAAAGAGCATCGCGACCGCATGAACGCGGTCCGGCGCGGCGACACCGTCATCACGTCGGGCGGCATGGTCGGCCGCGTCACCAAGGTCTCCGACAGCAGCGACGAGATCGAGGTCGAGCTTGCCGACAATCTGAAAGTCCGCATCATCAAGAGCACGCTGATGGACGTCCGCGCCAAGGGCGAGCCGGTCAAAGAAACGAGCTGAGACTTACCCTTCGGCGAAACGCTGCGCCTGCGATTTGCGCGCGCGGCTGTTGTCCGTGATTTAGAGACCCAACCGATATGCTTCACTTCTCGACCACAAAGATCGCAACAATCCTACTAATATGTCTCGCCGGGATCATTCTGGCGCTGCCGAATTTCTTTACCAAGGATACGGTGGCCGGCTGGCCGTCGTTCTTTCCCAAGCAGCAGTTGACACTTGGCCTCGACCTCCAGGGTGGCGCCCATTTGCTGCTCGCCATGGATCAGGAAGAAATCAAAAAGGACTGGCTGGCGATTCTGCGCGATACGTCCCGCAAGGCCCTGCGCGACGCGACGGTCGCCGTCTCAGGGGCCGGCGTGCAGAACGGCCAAGTGCAGATCAAGCTCGCGAAGCTTGAACAGAAAGACGCAGCGCTGAAGGAGTTGAAAAAGCTCATTCAGCCGATCGGCAACGCCGTCCTTGGCAGCGCTGGCAGCGATATCGACGTCGTCGAGGGCACGGAGCCGGGCACGCTGCTGATCAAGCCGACGGAGCAGGGCATGAAAGCCCGCGTCTCGAGCGCTGCGGCCTCATCGATCGAAACCGTCAACCGCCGTATCAACAACCTCGGTACGTCCGAATCGACTGTTGTGCGCCAGGGCACCGACCGTATTCTGATCCAGTTTCCAGGGCTGCAGGATACAAAAGTCCTCAAGCGTCTGATCGGCGAAACCGCCAAACTGACGTTCCACGAAGTTCACCCCTCGACGTCGGCCGAAGACGCGAAGCTGACGGCGGCGCCCGTTGGCTACAAAGTCTATCCTGGCGACAAGGATGAGGGCGGCGAATATCTGCTGCGCGAAACGCCCGTCGTCCAAGGCGACGACCTTTCCGACGCGCAGCCGGGCTTCGACCCGGTCTCCAACGAGCCCGTCATCAACTTCCGCTTCAATCAGTCGGGCGCCCGCAAGTTCGGCGCTTTCACCAAGGACAATGTCGGACGTCCGTTCGCGATCCTGCTCGACGACAAGGTTCTCTCAGCGCCGACCATCCGTGAGGCGATCCTCGGCGGTTCGGGGCAGATCTCGGGCAACTTCACGATCGACAGTTCGAACACGCTCGCCGTGCAATTGCGCTCGGGCGCGCTGCCGACCAAGCTGACGATTGTCGAAGAGCGGACCGTCGGCCCGTCGCTCGGCGCCGATTCCGTATCCGCCGGCAAACTTGCAGGGCTCATCGGCGGTATCGCCGTGATTGCGCTGACCATCCTCGCCTACGGCACGTTCGGCATCTTCGCCGTCGTCGGCCTGCTCGTGCATTTGATTTTGACACTCGGGATCATGACGCTGATGGGCTCGACCCTGACGCTGCCCGGCATCGCCGGTCTCGTGCTCGGCGTCGCCATGGCGGTCGATGCCAACGTGCTGATCTATGAGCGCATCCGCGAGGAGTTGCGTGCCGGTAAAACGCCGATCAACGCCATTGACGCAGGTTTCCAGCGTGCCTTCATCACCATTGCCGACAGCCAGCTGACCACGCTGTGCTGCGCGCTGATCATGTTCTGGCTTGGCTCCGGCCCGATCCGCGGCTTCGCCGTGACGCTGACAATCGGCATTCTAACGTCGATTTTCGCCTCAGTGACCGTCGTGCGCCTGCTGATCTCATATTGGCTCAAGGCGCAGCCCAAGGGCCGCGGCACGCTCGTCGTTCCGGTTTAGGAGACACAATTCCGTGCTGATGAAACTGATCCCGAACTTCAAGGGCTTCGACTTTTTCCCGCATAATCTGCGCTTGCCGTTCATGCGCTACAAGGACATCGCCATCGGAATGTCGATCGTGGCGATGCTGGCGTCGCTGGCGCTCTTCATGACGCGCGGCCTAAATTACGGCGTCGATTTCAAGGGCGGCTCGATGATCGAGTTGCAAGCAACCGGCGGCACGGCCGACGTCACGGCGTTGCGGGACAAGCTCGGCGGCCTCGGCCTTGGCGGCGTCCAAATCCAGGAGTTCGGCGGCCCCGCAAACGTGCTGATCCGCATCGAGGAACAGCCGGGCGGCGAAGTCGCGCAGCAGGCCGCATTGACCAAAGTCATCGAGGCCGTCGGCGCTGGCTACACGCAGCGCCGCGTCGAAGTCGTCGGACCGGCCGTCTCGAGCGAACTCAGAACCACCGGCATCATCGCCGTATTGTGCGGAATTCTCGCCATCGTCGGCTACGTCTGGTTCCGTTTCGAATGGCAGTTCGCGGCCGGTGCCGTCGTCGCGCTGGTCCACGACGTGCTGGTGACGGTCGGGATTTTCTCACTCTTCCAGTTCGAGTTTGACCTGTCGACGGTTGCAGCCCTGCTGACCATTCTCGGCTACTCGGTCAACGACACCGTCGTCGTCTCCGACCGCATCCGCGAGAACCTGCGCAAATTCAAGAAAATGGACTTGAACGAACTTCTAAACCTGTCGATCAACGAAACGCTGTCGCGCACGATTTTGACCGGCATGACCGCCATCGCCGTCCTCGTCTCGCTCTACATCTTCGGCGGCGAAGTGATCCGCAATTTCAACTTCGCCATGCTGCTCGGCGTCATCATCGGCACCTACTCGTCGATCTTTATCGCGGCGCCGCTGCTCGGCTACCTCGGCATCAAGCGCGACTGGAGTGACGCCGCAGCCAAGGGTGCGGCGCCCGCCAAGGCTTGAGACACAGCGGAGGCTGGCGGGCGATGACGGAGCGCGCGGCCCGCTATCCCTACGAGACCGCCGTCACCGCCTACGGCAACGGCGGCTTCCGGTTCGCCGAGATGAGCCACCGGGGCTCGATTCTATGCCTTCCAAGCGGCGTTTATGCCTGGGACGCGATCGATGCGGCCGCCTTGACGGCAGACGATTTCGCCCGCGTCTTCGCCGATCTGCTCATGCCAGCAACGTTGCTGCTCGGCACCGGGGCTGCGCAACTTTGGCCAAGCGCCGCGCTGACACAAGCCTTCGCCACGCGCGGCCTCGGTCTCGAGGTCATGTCGACGGGTGCTGCGGCGCGCACCTACAACGTGCTTCTTGCCGAGAAACGCCGTGTCGGCGCGGCCCTGATTGTGGTGGCGTGACATGACCGGGGAGAGCGCCGGCACGCTTCGCGTCACCGCCCGCGCCTTCGAGCCGGACCGCACCATCGCCGCCGTGCTGGCGCCGCGCGCCGCGAGAGACGAACTCATTGCGCTCGCCGCCTTCGCCGCCGAGTTGGCGCGCATCGCAAAGCAGGTCCACGATCCACTAGCGGCCGAGATCCGCATCCAGTGGTGGCGCGACGCGCTTCGTTCTGGCATCGACGGCGCCAAATCCGGCAACCCGGTTGCGGACCATTTTGCGGATACAGCGCGGCGTAACGCCCTGCCGCTTTCTGCCATCGACGATCTGCTCGACGTCCACGCCCACCGGCTCTATGCCGCGCCACCCGCGGACGATGCCGCGCTCAGTCTCGAACTCGAGCTGACGGAGGGCACGCTGTTCGCGTTCGCCGCGAAAATCCTAGGCGCTGATGACACGGAAAAAAGCCGGGCACTGATTTCGAACGCGGCGCAAGCCTATGGCCGCGCCCGTCTTGGCATCGATCTGCCGTATGCGCTCAGTCGCGGGCGCACTCCGTTTCCAAGCGGTCTTGTTACCGCGGCAGAGGAGGTGCCGCAAAACTGGCGCCCTGCAATAGCGCACCTTTGCCGCGATGCGCGCGCGCACTTGGCGAACGTCAAGCCGCATTTTTCGCAAGCGTCCCCTGCATTGCGCGTCGCAGTTCTGCCGGTTGCCCTTGTGGAGCCCTATTTGAAGGCTCTGGAAAGACTGGCATACGATCCGGCCCGCGACCTCGTGGAGATTGTGCCGCTGACGCGGCTGTGGCGGTTGTCATCCGCAACTTGGCGCGGCCGCGTATAATCTGGTGCTGAGTTCGCAATCAGGGGAAGTCATGAAGGGCATGATCCGGCCACTGGTTCTCACTTCCGCGCTTTTATGCAGCGCGCTCGCCGTCAGCGTGCCGGCGGCGGCGGACGCGCGCATCTCCTGGCGGGTCGAAAATCCGTTCCGCTTTTTCACCGATCCGTCCGATACCGAGATGCATCGCGCCACCTACCGCGCGCTTGGGCCTGAAGAAAAGCTGACTCCGGTGCTATCGACAGAGCGCGCGCTTGCTGCCCGCCATGACGACGGCTGGGCCGCGACGATGGTCAAAAAAACCTGTTGGAACGCGGCGCAAAACCGCTTCACCTGTCCGGCCTACGACGACTACATGAACCCCAAGAGCCACGGCATCGTCGCCGAGATGGCGGGGCTCGATGAGGCGGCAACCCTGTCGTGCACATGGCTGACGGCGCCGAAAGGCGGCACGCAAACGCGCGGCAAGGCCGTGACGCAACCGTGCAGCGAGCCCGTGTCGTTCGAGGTGCCGTATCCGGCCGGCATCGCGATCAACGTCGAGATTGGTGGCCGCGAGGTTGCGAGCGCCGACGTCAAAATCCGCGATATTCTCGTTGCCGCCATGGGCGACAGTTTTGCGTCGGGGGAAGGCAATCCCGACATCCCGGTGCGGTTTTCGCGCGAGCGCGCCGCCGACTACGGCAAATCCGGCACGAACGCCGATCTCGCAGGCTATCCGGCACGCATCGGCGACTGGCGGCTGATCGGCGACAAGACCTTCATCAGCGAAAATGCCCGCTGGCTCGATCAGGCTTGCCACCGCTCGCTGTATTCAAACCAGCTCCGCGCCGCGCTGCAACTCGCCATCGAAGACCCGCATCGCGCCGTCACATACGCCGGCGTGTCATGCTCGGGCGCCGAGGTCACGTTCGGCCTGTTCCTGCGCTACAAGGGCAACGAATGGGTGCCGAACCCGCCGCTGCTGTCGCAGGTCTCGGCGGTCGCCGAAGCCCAGTGCGGACGCCGCGAGACGCAGGCGCTCGATCTCCCCGAGGCCTACCACATCAACGGCGCCATCCCCGAACTCGCCGGCGGTCTCGTGCTGCGCAAATGCAAACAAGAGAGCGCACGCAAAATCGATCTCGTGCTGTTGTCGATCGGCGGCAACGACGTCGGCTTCTCGCGGCTTGTTGCCAACACCGTGCTGTCGAGTGAATCGACGCTGCGCCAGCTCGGCGGCTGGCTTGGTCAGGTTCATGGCCAGGCGCAGGCGTCGGCGCAATTGGCGCGACTGGACGCGCGTTACAAATCGCTGAACCGCGCCATTCACAGCCTGCTCTATGTGCCGTGGGATCAGAGTGATCGCATTATTTTGACCGGCTATCCGGGTCTCGCTCTGACCGGCGACGGTAGCGAGACCTGCAAGGACGGCCGCGCCGGCATGGAAATCGTTTCCGACTTCCAGTTGAGCGAGCAGAAGCTGCGCGAAGGCGCCTGGGTTGCCGACAAACTGCACCGCGCTATGCGCGACGGCGCGAGCAGCCACGGCTGGAGTTTCGCTGAAACCCATCGCCGCGCCTTCATCGATCGCGGCATCTGTTCAGGGAGCAGCGACGACGGCACGCGGCCAGCGGATGAATTGCGCTTGCCGCGCAAACTCGACGGCCAATGGAAGCCCTACAACCCGGCCGACTATCAGGCCTATGCCAGCCGCCAGCGCTGGTTTCGCACGCCGAACGATGCCTTCATGACCGGCAACTTCCACGTCGCGGCGTCGCTGCTGACCAAGGTTTTGAAGTTTGAGTCTCTGGCGTGGTTCCAGCTGCTGCTCGCTTCGACCTATTCGGGCGCCTTTCACCCGACGGCGGAAGGCAACGCCGCGATCGCCGACGCTATCGCCGAGAAAGCGCGCAACGTACTTGCCAAGTACGGCCAGGGTCCCGATCCCGAACCCGTCAGCGACGACACCACCGCCGCCCCACCCGCCTACGAGCCCGGCACCGCGATGCCCGAACTTCCGCCGCCAACCGACGCCCCCGTGACGGCGGTGCCGTAGCTACTCCCTCTCTCCGTTCTTTCCGGGGATCGGGCGGGGGTGCGGGGCCGCCGCTTGTTCTGAGGTTATAGCCGCCCCTCACCCTAACCCTCTCCCCGTTCGCGCTATCGAGCGCGACGGGGCGAGGGGATTTACTACTCCGCCGCGGCATCAACGCTGGAAATTGCGCTCAGCCAGCCAGCAAGATCAACGAGCGCGCGGCGCGACTGCGCCTGCTTTTTTGCGCGGCCGCGCTCGGGGCCTTTGAGCTTTTTACCCGAAGCATCCAGCGTCGGTGCGTTCTCGAGATCGGGCAGCAGACCGTAGTTGATGTTCATCGGCTGAAACGAGCGCGGCGCTTTTTTGATTGCGCCTTCCGACTCTCCTTCGTCGAGCCGGCCGGAAGGCGCGGTCGGGTCCATCGAGTCGGAAGGCGCAACAAGAATATGCCCGCCCGTGATGTGATCGAGCAGCGCCCCAAGCGCTGTTGTCGGCGGTGGCGCAACGATTGTGCGGCCCAAAGCTTCCGCTGCAGCAAAGCGTCCCGCCAGCAAGCCGATGGCCGCGCTCTCGACATAACCCTCGACGCCGGTGATCTGGCCGGCGAAGCGCAAACGCGGCATCGCCTTCAAGCGCAAGCCCCTGTCCAGCACCTTCGGCGAATTGAGATAGGTGTTGCGATGCAGCCCGCCGAGGCGCGCGAACTCGGCATTCTCTAATCCTGGAATCATGCGGAAGACGCGCACCTGCTCGGCGTGTTTCAACTTGGTCTGGAACCCGACCATGTTCCACAGCGTCGCCAGCGCATTGTCCTGGCGCAGTTGCACGACGGCATAGGGCCAGCGGCCGGTGCGCGGATCATCAAGGCCGACCGGTTTCATCGGCCCGAAGCGCAGCGTCTCGCGGCCGCGCTCGGCCATGACTTCGACCGGCAGGCAGCCGTCGAAATACGGTGTCGTTGCTTCCCATTCCTTGAACACGGTCTTGTCGCCGGCCAACAGCGCATCGATGAAACCGTTGTATTCGTCCTTGGTCATCGGGCAATTGAGATAGTCGGCACCTGTACCCGCCGGGCCTGCCTTGTCGTATCGCGACTGGAACCAGGCGACCGACGTGTCGATGCTGTCGCGATGGATGACGGGCGCGATGGCGTCGAAGAACGCCAGCTCGCCTTCGCCCGTCAACGCGGCGATGGCTTGGCTCAATCCAGGCGACGTCAGCGGCCCGGTCGCAACGATGACGCTGGCCCAATCGTCCGGCGGCAATCCCGCCACCTCAGTTCGGTCAATCGTGATCAGCGGATTGGCCTCGAGCCGCCGCGTCACTTCGGCTGAAAACGCATCGCGATCAACCGCCAGCGCGCCACCAGCCGGAAGCTTGTGCACATCCGCCGCCGCCAAAATCAGCGACCCGGCGCGGCGCATCTCCTCGTGCAGCAGGCCGACGGCGTTGTTCTCCCAATCGTCCGAGCGGAACGAGTTCGAGCACACAAGCTCGGCGCAGCCATCCGTCTTGTGCGCGTCCGTCATGCGAACCGGGCGCATTTCATGCAATACAACCGGCACGCCCGCGCTCGCGATCTGGTGGGCTGCCTCCGACCCCGCCAAACCGGCGCCGATGACGTGGATAGCGGGGACAATTCGAGTCATTTGCGCAACGGGTCCACAATTCCTGATCGCGGCGGCTTGCCGCTGTTTGCCGCGAATCACTCGGGTGATAAGCGCTTGGATGTCAGTCGGGCGCTGGGCGCGCCGCGTTTCACGTCAGAGAGTTACTTATCGCGGGGCGGCATGGGCTGGCAACGTTTGGCTGTTTTTGCGTGCGCGGCACTTAGCACTGCCGGCTGCACGCATGAGCGCCTTGGCCCCGTCGAAGGCCATTTCCAGGACTTCAAGGTCGATCAACCGTCGAAAAACCGGGTCACGGTGTGCCACGCCTACACCTGCAAAATGCAGACGCCGTTCACGTTCAAAGATCCCGATATCGCGGAACTCAAATCGATTTTCAAGAAAACAAAAAAGAGCGACACGGCGGGTGAAGAGCGCCGCGCGGTTGCCTACGCCATCGGCTGGATGGAGAACCGCGTCGGCAAAGTGCTCGGCACCGACAAGGATCGCCCCGGCATGGACTTCAAGGCCTCGGGCGATAAAACGCAGCAGGACTGCGTCGACGAGTCGACCAACACCACGAGCTATCTGCTCGTGCTGCAGAACAACGGCTTCCTTAAGTATCACAGCGTCGGCACGCCGTTCTCGAAAGATCAGCTCTGGCGCGGCGTCTCGGGCTGGACGCACTGGACGGCGGTGCTGAAAGAAAATACCGGCGGCCAGCGCTGGGCGGTTGACAGCTGGATTTATCAGAACGGCGAAAACCCGGCCATCGTCGAAACCGAGAAATGGTACATCGACGACCTCGGAAGTTTGCCCGTGGCGACACGGTAGGGCGTGGTTTGCGCGCGCGAACGAGCCAAACAAAACGAACGCTCGTTTCATCAGTAACCATACAAAATGCTGGCCAGCGCAACGCTGGTGTGCTATGTTTTTCGTATGGTGGAAATTGTAGGTGGCAGGTGAGCAGGAATGCTCAGCTGCCTTTTTTGTTTGTCGGGCGGCGCTTCCGGTTCATTCCGTCATTCCCGCGTCGCGGAACGCAATCGTGCGGAACGCACGACAGGTGGGAACCCACGACAAACATCCGCATACGCAGTGTAAAAAACAAGGCGCGATCTTGCGGAATATCGTGATCGCGCGTGATGAAGCTTGTCGTGGGTCCCGGCCTGCAACGCCTTCGGCGTTGTCGCGTACCGCGACGCCGGGATGACGATGTGGGGGTGTCGTGCGCCCTACGTTTCTTCGTTTTGATGATACGGGCTATGCGGGCTGGTTCGGGCCCTTACCGAAAATCGCGTGATACACTTCCGCCCATGGCAAATGATCACTTCGTCGCAGAAACGTACCTGAAGCATTTTGGCGATGCTGCGAACGGCGGTCAGCTCTATGGCTTTCGTAAATCCGACGGTGGCAGGTTCCCCTGCTGGCCGAGGGACCTCTGCCGCGAGTGGGACGGCGACCTTAATTTTGCCCGGCTGTCGCACTGCCCGGATCTACTCGGCCAATTTCGCGCGATTTTCGAACCTCTCTGGAAAACGGCAGTGGATACTCTGGTTCTGGGCGCATGCCCGCAGGAGGATCGGTTCGCCATTGCCGGCTACGTCGCCAATCTCATGACCTGCACCCCCACATGGCGTCGGGTCGGCGTCCAAATGTACAACGACCACGCCACTGCTTACCTCGCCTTCGCCAAGCGCATGCAGGAAAAGCACGGTGGTAATCCCACATTGCCAGTCGACGCGATTGCATTGTTGGAGCGAGGCGAGATCAAACTCGATCATGATCCCGATTACATAAAGGCTGTCATAACGCGGCAACTTCTGGACAGCGCGTGGATGTTTTACCATCAGGACTGGGCCGTCCTTGAAAACTTTTCGCCCTATCCTTTCGTGACTAGCGATAACCCGGTGGCGATCGAGGAAGCAGCCGATTTTCGGCACCCGCCTAGCCGCTTCGTGTCTCTCAACCCAAGACTGGGACTTCTCGTTCGGGCAACACGGACTAACCTGCCACCGTTTGATCTTCGACTCCCGCCACTCGGACAGTTGTCACGGCGCAAGATCGAGGCCGCGGAGGCAAAACGCCTCAACCGCTTAGTTGCTCGATGTGCTGAGAATCTGGTTATTTCTTCGATTAAGGACGACGCCATCGCGACCCTGGTCCGCAACGCTGCGCGCTTCCGCGTTGAGCTAGAGTTCGTTGAATTGGTCGCCCCTGAGCCAGACGCCGTCTATCAAGGATCGATCATCCGGGTTCGCGAAGCGCAAAGTTGATAAAGGGCCGGTGCGCACCGACCGAACCTCAACCCGCGACACGTTTCCCCCGCAGCGCAGCAATTCCTTGACTTCGCCGCCGAACACCACCATACACCTGTCATTGCTCTTCTATGGCGCTCGGGTCATCGTGCCACTCACAAGCGTTGCTAACCAACGCGCTCGACCCTGCATTCAAGACCAATCCGACTAAAAAAGGCCACACCCCGAAAGCGCCGGTGTGGGCCATGGGACGAGACGCCGAGCCAGAGTGCCGGGTCGCGAAGCCCTTGGGAAAAATTTCACTTTGACCGACAAAACTTTTGCAGGCTTCGGCTTTGCCGAGCCTCTCGCACGCGCTTTAACGCAGTGCGAATACACAACGCCGACACCGATCCAGGTGCAGGCGTTGCCGCCGCAGCTTGAAAAGCGCGATCTGCTTGCCATGGCCGAGACTGGCTCCGGCAAGACGGCGGCGTTCGTGCTGCCGCTGCTGCAGGATTTCATCACCAATCCGATGAACCCGAACCCGCGCGAAGTCGCGACGCTGATCTTAGCGCCGACGCGCGAACTGGCGCTCCAGATCAATCAGGAAGTCGCGACGCTGTCGCGCAACATGCACAACATCCGCCACGCCGTCGTCCTCGGCGGCGTCAGCAAGGGCCCGCAGATTTCGGCCCTGAAACGCGGCCTGCACGTGCTCGTCGCGACACCCGGCCGTTTGCTCGATCACGTCTCGGAACGCTACGCCGATCTGCGCAGCGTCCGCACGCTGGTGATCGATGAAGCCGACCGCATGTTCGACATGGGCTTCATCCGCGACATCAAGAAGATCGTCGCCATGCTGCCGCGTCAGCGCCGCACGGCTTTGTTCTCGGCAACGATGCCGAACGAGATCCGCGCACTTGCCAACGACCTGCTGACCGATCCGGTCCGCATCGATCTCTCGCCGAAGTCGATGGTCGTCGACCGCATCGATCAGAAGGTGATGATTGTGCGCTCGAATGAAAAGCAGAGCCGGCTGCACACGATCCTGGCCGATCCGGCGTGCTCGCGCGTCATCATCTTCGCCCGCACCAAGCGTGGCGCGGACCGCGTTGCCGATCGTCTCGGCATGGCCGGCATCGGCGCCACCGCCATCCACGGCAACAAGGCGCAGAACGCCCGCCAGCGGGCGCTGGCCGATTTCTCGGAAGGTCACGTCCGCGTGCTCGTTGCGACCGATATCGCGGCGCGCGGCATCGACGTGTCGGATATTTCGCACGTCATCAACTTCGACATGCCGATCGAGCCTGAGACGTACGTGCACCGCATCGGCCGCACGGCGCGCAAGGGTTTGAGCGGCATCGCCATCTCGCTGTGCGATCCGTCCGAGCGTTCCGAGATCCTGGCCATCGAACGGCTGATGAAGCAGAAAATCCAGATTATCGACGACGTCGGCGGCGAAGTGCTCCCCATGCCGGAAAAGCGCCCGCATCACACGCACGAAGATCCGCGCCGCGTTGGCGCGCATCGCAAGGGCCCGCCGCGCAGCGACCGCGGCGAAGGCCGCAGCTTTGGCAACGGCGAAGGCCGTCGCGATGGCCGCAACGTTCGCAGCAGCGACAGCAAGGCAACGCCAGCCTCGCTGCGTGAAGGCGGCGAAGGGTTCAATCCCGCGCGACCCGATCGCGTGATGCCGCAGCGTGATGGTGCAGCCCCGCGCTCGGATTTTAAACCGCGCCCAGACTTCAAACCGCGCCCAGACTTCAAGCCACGCGAAGATCGCCGCGCGGATGCGCCGCGTTCCGACCGCAAGCCTGAGCACCGCTCAGACTCGCGTCCGGTCAAGCCGCAAAACAAGCCTTGGAGCGGCGACGGCGATCGCAACGCCAGTGATCGCCGTGACGGTCCTCGCAATGATGCGCCAAAACATGGCGCACCTCGCAGCGAGCGACCACGTCACGATGGCCCGCGTGCTGAGCGTCCGGACGCCGATGCCCGCGGCCCGCGCCCAGACGGACCACGCAGCGATGCCCGCCGCAACGACCGTCCACGGCCGGAAGGCCCGCGTACCGATGGCCCGCGCAACGCAGGACCGCGCCATGATGGACCTCGCAATGACGGACCCCGCAGCGACGCGCCCCGTGCGGATCGTCCGCACAGCCATGGCAGCAAGCCTGCTCACAGTGCCGCGAAGCCGCATCGCGATGCTGCGAAACCGCATGCCGGCAAGCCGCACGGCGCCAAGCGGAGTGACAGCAACTGGAACGGCCAGAAGCCGCCGAAGTTTCTGAAGCGCCGCGATGAAGCGGTCGCGCCGGCCGGTGCCGGGCGGCCGAACCGCAAGCCCGCCGCGTAAATCGCAAAAAATCACGACAAAGAAAGGCCGGGGCGAAATCCCCGGCCTTGCTGTTTGTGATAGTCTTTGCGTATTTTGCGCGAACTCGCGCGTTCTAAAGTTTTTCCGCCGGTTTCGTGTCGCCGCCCGGCTGCTCACCGCGCTCTGGCGTACCGCTATCGTCCTGCATCGGGCCGCCACGGTCGCCGCGGCGATGATGTCCGCCGCCCCAGCCGTGATGGTCGCGCCCGCCAGGGCCCCATCCGCCGTGGGCCCAACGCGGGCCCTTGTGGCCGCCCTTGCCAAAGCCCGGTGCAAGATCACGCATCAGCGGCCGCAGCACGTCCTTCTGCTCGTCCGACAGGGAAGCGTAGAACGGCTTGAAAGATGCGGCGAACGCCTCCATGCGATCGGCGCGCTCGGTCATAGTCTGGCTCATCTTGTCGAAGCGCTCGCCCATGTCGGGGCGTTTGGAAGCGGCGTCGTCCTTGCCGTCGCTCTTGTCGCGAGCGGCGCGGCGCTCTTCGCGCTTCTTGTCCCACTCGGCCTTCTTAGCCGCGCGGTCCTTGAAGGCGTCGCGCACGTTGGCTTCGAGCGGGGTCCAAAGTTTTTCTTGATCGGGAGTGAGTTTGAGCGCGGTCTTGGCCATCGCCAAGCGGCCTTCGTCGAGGCGGGCGCGCGTTTCAGGGGTCATGTTGTGCCAGCGCTTGTGCTCGATGGTCTTGGCGATGCCGACGGTCGCCGGGATTGCGACGACGGCGGCCAGCGCGATCCAGGTACCGCGCGATAACGTCTTCATGTTTGATCTCCTCTTTGCGAGCCGGGCGCGTTGGGGGGAGGGGGAGCGCCGCAGCCTTCGAGGGGGTAGAACGGCGACGGCTAAAAGTTCCGTCGCCGTGCGCCGCATCGCCCCGCCTCCAATTGAGTAGAAGTCTGGAATTGCAGCGATTTAATTGGGTTCACCGGCTCCTGCGCCATGATGCACATGGACATGCGGTGCTGGCCCGCAGCACCGTCGGCGCCGTGGGCCGGGCCATTTCGTTTCAGCGTTGCGAGGGACTATGACAATCACATTCGATGCCAGGTTTTTCCAGGCCGCAGCAGCAGCGGTCGCGATTCTGACAATCGCGCCCGCGCTGACGACACCAGCGCGCGCCGACCGCGACAGCGTTCGCAAAGGCAAAAGTTGGAGCATCCAGCTGCAAGGCGACACAAAGTCACTGCAGCGCCGCACGTCCGACGTCGCGGTCGTCGATCCCGATGAAGTCGCAAACCCTACAAAACTGAAAACAAAGGCCGGCGGCGGCAAACGCGCCGTGCTCGCCTACATCTCGATTGGCGAAGCCGAGGTCGGCCGTGCCTACATGAAGAAAAAGGGCAAGCCTTGGCTGACCAGCCAGGATCAGGGCTGGGCCGGCAACTATAAGGTGCGCTACTGGGACGAAGCCTGGCAGGGCATCGTCAAGTCGCGCGTCAAGGCGGCGATAGCTGCTGGCTATGACGGCGTTTATCTCGATCGCGTTGACACGTACGAGGGTATGAAAGCGCCGGGTGGATCGCGCAAGGCCATGGTCAAGTTCGTAAAAGATATAGCGAGCACGGCCCGCAAGCAGAAAAGCGATGCGGCTGTAGCCGTGCAGAATGCCGAAGAGTTGCTGACCGATAGCGGCTACGTCGACACCATCGACGCCATCGGCAAGGAAGACCTCTATCACGGCATCGGTCACGACGGCCGCCGCAACAACGCCGGCGCCGTCAGCAGCAGCGTCAAACTTCTGAAAAAAGCCAAGGCCAAGGGCCGCGGCGTCTACGTCGTCGAATATCTCGATGGCGAGCGCGCCAAACGCGTCAAAAGCGAAGCGCGGAAAGACGGCTTTGCCGCCACGACCGGACGCCGCTCGCTCGATACGGCCACGGAAGATTAGGGCGCGCTGCGCCGCCACAGCCCGCATAGTTATTGTGGCCATGGCCGTTTGGACACACGATCCACGAGAAAGTCATGGCCACAATCTAAGCTTGCAACGCATCCCTTTGAACGTGAGCCCGCCGGATGCGATAGTCCGCACCGATAACTAGCAGGTCGTGCGGCATTCGCCGTGCCGGCCGCCGGGGGTGCGTCTCAGCATGAAGAAGTTCTTATTTCTGATTGGGCTTGGCATTTGGCTCGGGCTCATCGTTGCTGTGTCGCCCGGCCCGGCACTGGCGCTGACAAACGACTCGCCAAAATTGAAGTCCGCGGCTGAGGCGGCCGCGCCCGGCAAGGCCCTGGATGACGTCTGGCCGAAGCCGGTCGACGAGTTTCTTGCCGGAAACTACTTGAGCAAGGCCGACGTGATGCTGACGCGGCGCTCGGGCGATATCGCGTCGTCGGTGATCCGATGGGCCACAAACTCGCTGTTCTCGCACGCAGCCCTCGTCTACACGGCACCGCCTTTCGACGCCGGGCTCTCGGAGACGTTTGTGATCGAAGCAGGAACCAGCGGCGTCGATCTGACCAAGCTCGCCGACTATGCCCGCGGCGACAACGCCAGTTTCGTCGCCATCAAGCGGCTGCGTCCGGCCAAGTGGTTTGATGCCAATCGCCAGGCGCGCGTGCGCGGCGTGCTGCTCGACAAGATCAAGGCGCGCTACGACTATTGGACCATCTGGAAGGTTGCCCGCAACATCTGGTTCGGCGTCCAGACCAAGATGCGCACGAAGCAGAAGACGGTCGAAACCTATCGCAAGAACGACTGGTCGCCGCCGAACGAATATATCTGCACGGGCCTCGTCCAGATCGGGTTTGTGGAAACGGTTGTCGAAGCCATCCGGCGCGGCGAAGTTTCGCCTGAGATATTGCGCGACGTCGTGTTCACGAAGGACGCTGAAAAGTATCTCCCCGCGCCGGGGCAGTGGAAATATCTCGGTGAGGATGCCAAGGATACGGCGATCAGCTTCCGCGATATCCTGAGCGATGAGCTGTTTGCGGTAACGCCTGAAGACCTGGCGCAGACCGAAAAGCTCGAGTGGATTTACTTTATGAAGGACGGCGCCGTGTACAAGGTGTCGTCCTATGCCGACGTATTGAAGCTGTCGCGGTAAATCGCCGTTCTATGTTGGCTGACCCAACAAACCCATGATGCGATCGACGGCGAGTGTTGGCAGCAGCGTGCCATCGCCGACCGCGCGCTCGATGTCTGGCAGTCCGGCTGCGACGCGCGCATTCGACTTGAGTTCGCCCATGAGCCGGGCTTCCAGCATGTCGCGCATCCACTGTACGGCCTGCGCCTGGCGCCGCGCGGCAAAGGCGCCGGTCTTGAGCATCACGTCGCGATGCTCGAGAACTTTGGCCCACAATTCCGGCAAGCCGCGATTGTCGCGCCCCGAAACGGTGACGACGGGGGGATGCCACAGTGCGCCATGGGGCGTAAAAATCTGCAAGGCGCCGCGATACTCGTTGGCAGCAGCTTCGGCGCGCTTGATGTTGTCGCCGTCGGCTTTGTTGACGGCGATCATGTCGGCGATCTCGATGATGCCCTTCTTGATGCCCTGCAGGTCGTCGCCGCCGCCGGAAAGCAGCAGGACCAGGAAAAAGTCGACCATGTCCGAGACCGCCACCTCGGATTGCCCGACGCCGACAGTCTCGACGATGACGACGTCGAAGCCGGCCGCCTCGACCAGCGCCATAGTTTCGCGGGTTTTCTTGGTGACACCGCCGAGCGTTCCCGAGGACGGCGATGGCCGGATGAATGCGTTCGGCTCCAGCGCAAGCGCGCTCATGCGCGTCTTGTCGCCGAGGATCGAGCCGCCCGTGCGCTTCGACGTCGGGTCGATGGCAAGCACCGCGACCAGCTTGCCGTCGCCGACGAGGTTCATTCCCAGCTGGTCGATGGTCGTCGATTTGCCGACGCCCGGAACACCCGTGATGCCGAGGCGGATGGCGTTGCCCGTGCGCGGCAGAAGCTGCTGCAACACGGCCTGTGCCAAGCGGCCGTGCTCGGGATTGGTGCTCTCGACCAGCGTGATGGCGCGGGCGAGCAGGGCCCGGTCGCCGCTGGCGATACCGGCCACATAGTCGTCGACTGTAATGCGGTGGGCGGGTGCAGAAACGGCAGACATTGCGAGACATCATCCCCTTGTCATGGACGGTGCCGACCATGGGCCAAGTCACAACGCGGCGGCAAGGGCGGGATTTCGCCGCTGTTGACTGGCAGAGTGGTGTGGTTGCCGGTCTAGGTCGAGGTGCTTAGAGTGGTGGCACACGGGCCCGGCCTTAGGTCCGGGAGGGGGCTTGCAATGATTTTGATGACCAAATCCTATTTCGTGCGACGGTCGCTCGCGACGTTACTGGCTGCTGTTGCCGTGCCGACGATGCTGGTGCTGTCGGGATGCAGCGAAGCGCCGAAGTTGCCGAAGGCCGAGCAATCGGAAGCCAACAAGCGCGATGGCGAGACGGCTGGTGCGCCGCCGCCCGCGACGGATCCGGTGCCGGATGACAAACCCGCAGGTCACCCTCCACCAGCACCAGATGGCGCGCCCGTTGAAGAGAAACCTGCCGAGCCGGCACTGGAACAACCAAAAAAATCAACCGAAGCTCTGCCACCGTCACCATCACCGCCTCCGCCAGCCCCTGCACCGGCGGCAGAGGCGCCGCGCAGTAGCGATGAGAGTTCTCAGCCGGGCGGTGCCGGACGAGGCATCGGCGCCGCTGCGCCGCCGGCCGCGCCTGTGCCAACACCCGGCCCCGCCGTTGCCGTCGCTCAACCCAAGGCTTTCGACGTCGTGCCGGTGTTCTTCGGCACCGACCGCACGGTCGAACCCGACCCGAAGCGGCTGCAGTTTGGCGCCGACCGCGGCCATAAACTGCAACTCGGCCAGGCGCTGGTGACGGTGCCGGACGCCCATAAGGTGCCGAATATCGAACGCCCTTGGTCGCTCGAAATCCCGTACTTCAAGGTCAAGGTCTACGAGGAAAAAGAGGATCCGAAAAAGCATTTCACGATTCAGGACATTTCAGCGCTGACCAAAGAGCAGTTGCTTATGCTCGTAAAGGAACGTCTTGCTAGCTCCAAGGCTTTCAAGGATCACGCCTTCGTCTTCGTGCACGGTTTCAATACGTCGTTCGATGCCGGGCTCTACCGCACCGCGCAGATAGCCTACGATATGAAGTTCGACGGTGCGCCGTTCGTCTACAGCTGGCCGTCGGGCGGCAAGGTCGCGAGCTATACCTATGATCGCGGCAGCGCCGAACAGGCCGAACCGCACCTCACCGAATTCTTGAAGCTGGTCATCAAGGAGAGCGGCGCTAAGTCGATCAGCCTGATTGCGCATTCGATGGGTAACGAATTGCTGCTGCGCGTGCTTGAGCAGATGCGCTCGGCGGCGCCGAAGGACGTCGTTATTAGCCAGGTCATACTTGCCGCGCCCGACGTCGACCGAGACAAGTTCGACAACATCGCCCGCCAGATCGCCAGCTTTTCGAAGGGCGTGACGCTTTATGCCGCCTCCAACGACCGGGCGCTCAATTATTCAGCCCGTTTCTGGGGCGGCGTGCCGCGCGCGGGCGACGTTCCAGCCAGCGGGCCGCTGATCGTGCCCGGCATCGACACCATCGACGTCACGGCGGTCTCGACCGACGGCCTTGGTCTCAACCACTCGGGCTATGCCGAGAACAAGACGCTTTTGAACGACATCGCGCTGCTGATCCAGACCGGCGAGCGCCCGCCCGACAAGCGCATCCCGATCCTGAAACGGATCGACACGGACGCGGGTGCGTACTGGCGCTACCCCCCGGCCCGCTAAACGCCCGTCCGCGCGGGGCTGCCAAGCCCTCAACGTTTTATCAATGACTGTCCCGTACTGTGACACTCGGAGAAGTCTCTGAGTGGCTGTGAGGGTCTGGTTATGGCGTGGCGGATGACTGCTGGGTTCGCGGGCACGGCAATTTCAGTTGTGCTCGGCTTTTGTCCCGCGACGGCCAAGGCCGACGAAGCCTACCTGTGCGGTCCCGATACGGTCGTTTACGTCGCAGCCGCCGATCTTGAGGCGAAGAAACGCAGTGATCCGTGCATCGCAGCCTACTACGGCCTGAAGGTCGAGACGGCAGCTAAGGCTCCGGCGAATGCCGCTGAGCAAACACTGAAGAATGCGGCCGCAGCGAAATCGCCGGCTCCCGAACTCAAAACGCTGGCCGCATCCGAAATACCCGACAGGGTTGCCTCGCGCCGCGAACGTCAAGCTGCACTCGTGTTGCCGGCGGCAAGCCCAGGGACAGATTATCGCAATGTGCGGGTGCTGAACGCCGCTTCGAGCGATCAGATGTGGTTCAAACATTCGAAATAAAGCCTGACGCGCCGCGCACTCCGGAGAGTGGCGCAGATCGAGATTTTGGCCAGTAGCGTTTTTGGTGTGATATGCAAAAGTTAGGTGGCAGGTATCGTGTTCTCGTGCCGCTATTGGTATGTGCGATGACCGTTGTTGTGCCGGTATCGCATGCCGGCGCAAATGAGCGGCCGGTTGTGTTTCTCGCCGAGGCGTCGATTACGGAACGGGACGATGCGACGGCGCTTGCCATCCTTGGCGCCGCAGAAGTCTTATCTGAGGAGTCGTCCAGCGTGTTGCGGCGGCTTTTCTCAACTCTAAAACCGATTGCGAAAAAGGTAGTTGCCAAGGCGGTACCGTCGCCGATCGTGACAGCGGCACTTCCCGATCGCTCTATCTTACTTGCCGAGGCCTCACCGAATTTCGGGCGCTGGCAAGAGCGGGCGAACAGCCGCCTCGATCAAGAAAAATCGCTGCTGAACTCAAAAGAACATCCGCAAGCCATCGCGCATCCCGACAGTTACGTGACGGTTTGCGAAGCAGGATGCCGCGGCAAGCCGGATCAGATCGTCTACGCGATCGTCAAGACCGAGGCCGCTTCGGCCGGACCGGCGCCGTATGTGCCGACGGATTCCTCTTCAGAGCCGCCGCCATCGGCAGGCGCCGCGGCAGCCGCTGATATGGCCGACGCCGATATCACCTGCGTTGCTGGATGCTACGACAGCCCGAAAAAGTTCAAAGCCCGTCAGACGGCCCAAACGGCGGTCAAAAAAGCTTCCGCCGCGCCTGTGTCTAGCCGGGCGATGACGCGCAAGGCGTTCAACCCTGCACGCGCCGTCACCAATGCTGCCGTTGCGCGTGCGCTGAACAAACCCGCTTCACCGCGGCGTGCCATGCAGATCGGCTACAACGGCGCCATCGTCATGGCTGAGCCACTGTTGAAAAAAGACCGGCGCGCCGCCGCCAGCAAGGCCATCGTACGCGCCATAGCTGCGCGGCTCGAAGGAACATCGGCGGGCTGGCGCACACGCGTCATCAAGGCGTCGGCACGCAACGTCGTCCGCTAAACAGTTCTGGCAAGCGGGCACCGGTAACGCTTTCTTTACGATGTCGCGGCACAGTCATTTTAGTTTTGTTCAGCGTCGAGGGTGTCTGTGATGCGTCGCTCATTTTCCCGTGCCTACGGGGCCGTTGCCGTAACTTTGCCGTTGCTTGTCGTCGCGACCGCGCTTGTGCAAGCCGAAGGCGCCGAACCTGGCGCAACACCTGCCCCGCAGGCCGCCGCCGCGCCGGCCACTGAAAAAAAGAAACTCAACACAATACCAGAAGACGGCATTCCGGGCGCCGATCTGCTGGTGCCGAACAAACTCGTTCGCGACTTCATGGCCAAGCGCCCGAACGAGGATCTCATCATCTGCGTGGCGGGGTGCTACTCGCATCGCGACAAAATTGTCTACGCCCAGCCGATAGAGCCGAAGCCGCCCATGCCGGCGCCGCCGGTCGCAGAAGCAGCCCCCGCTGCGCCTGCCGTAGCACCGGCCGCTGCCGAAGCGATGCCCGCTTCGCCGCCCGGCAAGGCCGCGGCCATACCAGCCGCAGCGGCGCCGGACGCCGCAAAGGGCATGGACAAGGCCGCCGCGCCAACGGTGATCAACGCCGCGCCGCCAGCTGCCGCCGAAACGTCGGAAACTGCGAAGGACGCCGATGTGAAATCGCAGATGCTGCCGACGATGGCGGAAGACGACGGTGCAGCGCCGAGCCCGGAGTCCGGGGCGGCGGCGCCGGAAGCGCCACCTGAAAGTCCGCCAGCGCAGGACGGCGAAGTTCCGCCGGAGTCGCGCGACAGCGAGCGCTGATCCGGACGTTTGGTTCGAGATTTCTAAAGCAATCCGGCGGCGCGAGAAACACGCGCCGCCGGAATTGGTTTGGCCGGCGTCTAAGCGCGCGGCGTGATGACCTGTTGGCGCAGTTTTACGCCCGACCGGATAGGTTCGCTAAAACGCACGCCAACGTCGGACCCCTTGCGCCACGCGATTGCGCCTTTGGCATATAGCCCATCGATCTCGATAATCAGTTCGAAGGTCGCCGGCACGTGGACGATGGGATCGACCTTCAGCCGGGCGCCCCCGTCCGACAGATCGCGGACCGTGCAGCGCAGGCTGGAGCAGGTGCCGTTGAAGACAATGACGCCGGCTTTCAGCATGCGGCGGCGCACTGATCCCCGGCGGTCTTCGGCGATCGTCGGTGGGGCTGCGGCTTCTGTGTCGTTGGCGGCGCGCGGGGTTAGCGGCGTCTGGACAGCGGAGCGCTTCGTCAGCCGGTCGAGCAGCAATTGGTGATTGAGACTGCGCTCGGGGCGTTTCACCGCGAGGCCTTCAGCCTTGTGTTCGTTAGGATGTGTCTCGTCTTGATCCATGGTGCGGCCCTTGCCGTCGCCTCGCACGTAAAATTGGCGGCGCTTGCGCCCACTTTGGGACGCTCGTGGCGCTTCACGCGGAGCCGCGCAAATTCAGTGCCGGGTTAAGGCTTCGCCAATATGCGACCTCTGAAGTTTTCATCCCGACCGATCGCTGCTCGCGAGCGGATATCGCCTCTAGCAAGGCCGGCCGTGCCAGTCAGACGATATGCAGACCCTAAGGCTCAATAGTCGTCGGTTCGCCGATATCGGCTGTATCCGTTGTAACGATTGCGGCTTTCGTATTGAGCTCGCGGCTCATCGTATCGTGCTCCGAAATCCTGGCACGACCCCGCTTCATCAACTTGGACGAGATCGCCATAGTAGTCGATGTGGATGTGATAGCGCTGCCCGCGTTTGCAGGCGATGAAGCTATAGGGCTCGCTCGCGCGCTCGGTTTGTATGGCGTAGTAACCCAGATGATGCAGCTTATATTTGGCTTCGTAAATCGAGTGCACGCGCTCGACAATCGAGTTTTTCTGCGTGCCTGATATTCCCATTACGGTACCGGCGGCGCCTGCCGCCTGGGCACCGGATGCACTCGCCAGAAGTAGGGCCAAACCGCGGGCGAAGTTGAGGAGGCTTTTCGTCATTGTGAACACTCCGTCGCAAGACGTGTTTGGAGGCCGCAAATCATATTGCGCCTTACGTTAGCGGCCCCACACCGCTCGTTCATGATGACGTATTGAAACTGAATGCGATCTAAAGCCGAAGTTCATCGCAGGTTCAGATTTGGAGGCGACGAGTGTGATGGGCTCCGCTCGGTGGGCCTATGACCGAACCGTGTTGGTGGAGCAGTCGGGAGCTAAGGTAATTGGAGAGCTGCGGCGGGTAGAATCTGAGGAATAGCGCGCCCGCGCAACTTCGGCGCCGGGATGACGGGCAATCCTCAGTCCAAAAGCTCGAGTAGTAAGGTATCAGGCATATTTGCTTGTCGAAATGATTTGCGGAGCAAGTCGCGGAATGCATCCAGCCCAACTGGGCAGACTCCATCCGCATAAAATTCATTCGTGAATGTAAAGTCCTCGCTCCGTTCTTTCTTGACGATCTTTGGCCGCCCAGGTGCCGCTTCAAAAGACTCGTGAAATTTCCAATCACTACTTTTTTCCACGTCGAGTTTGTCAGGCAGCGTGTTTAGCACCGCCGCAATTAATTCGGTATTCAGGTGAGGGCAATAGCGAACACTGAAGATACTATTTTCGAGTTCGTGACGGATGCGACCCTTGTCGAAGATCCATATCAGCCTGCTTCCACCCAGAAATCCTGCTTTTTCGAACCTTCCATATGTAAACCATCGTGCCCACTCTGACCACTCCATGCGAGCATGTATGCAGCCCCACGGATTGATTGAACGCCCGTCTTTTCCAAAGCAATAGTGAGTTGGCCGATATGACCGAGACCGGTCAGCTGCGCAGTTGGCAAAACCAAATACCTCTGTCCAATCACGCTCGCTGCCATCGATAATGCAGCGCTTGTTTCTCAACGATGACAGCGCTGACACAAGCGGTAGACATTCGGGGAAGTTGAGTTCAGGCCAGCTTGCCGAGTGCCACGTCTTTTTGTGCTCATCTCGAGCTGTGTAGTGTGGTGCCGCTTTTGCGGCGGAAAGGACCTGTCCGAAACTGCCCGCGGTCGACTCGCAGAACTCAATGGTAAGTCGATGGGCTGTGTGACCGGTTGTCAACTTTGGAGGAGGTATGGGCGGTGGTGAGTTTTGAGGATTAGCAGTCAACGATGCAATGTGTAGCGTGAGTTGTGAAATTTGTTCTCTGCTAAGTCGACTCACGATAGCTTTCGCAATTTCCAGGTCGTCCATTGTGTTCCGCTCCACCGACGATGCCAATCACCCCGCTGCCATCCTTGGCACAAGGCCCGGGATGACAATTCAAATCACTCCGCCGCTGCTTTGTCCCCGTACCCAAGCTGCTTATTCAGCTTTTCGACCAAATCCGCCGCTGCTTCGGGGATGTTGGTGCCGGGGCCGAACACGGCCTTGGCGCCCATTTGGAAAAGCTCGTCGTAGTCCGCCGGCGGGATGACGCCGCCGACGACAATCATAATGTCGCCGCGGCCTTCTTTGTCCAACGCCGCTTTCAATTCCGGCACCAGAGTCAAATGTCCGGCGGTCAGCGACGAGACGCCGACGACATGGACGTCGTTCTCGACCGCTTGACGCGCGGCTTCGTCGGCGGTTGCAAACAGCGGCCCGATGTCGACGTCGAAACCCAAATCCGCGAAGGCAGAGGCGATGACTTTCTGGCCGCGGTCGTGGCCGTCCTGGCCGAGCTTAGCAATGAGGATGCGCGGGCGGCGGCCTTCGTTCTTGTCGAAGGCTTCGACGAGTGTCTTGACGCGATCCAGGCTTGGATTCATCGCCGCTTCCTTCTTATAGACTCCGCTGATGGCGCGGATTTCCGCCTTATGGCGCGTGAACACTTTTTCGAGCGCGAACGAAATTTCCCCGACGGTGGCTTTCTTGCGCGCCGCTTGCACGGCGAGATCGAGCAGGTTGGCGTTGCCCTTCGCGCCCTCGGTCAAGGCGTTCAGCGCCGCCTGCACATCTGCTTCATCGCGCTCGGCCCTGAGCCTGGCGAGCTTGGCGAGCTGCTGTTCGCGCACGCTCCTGTTGTCGACCTTGAGGAAGTTGATTTCCCGGTCGCCCTTGATTTTGAACTTGTTGATGCCGGTGATGGTCTGGCGGCCAGAGTCAATACGCGCCTGCGTCCGGGCGGCTGCTTCCTCGATGCGCATTTTCGGGATGCCGAGCGCGATGGCTTTCGCCATGCCGCCGGTTTCCTCGATTTCTTTGATATGCAGCATGGCCTTCTGCGCCAGATCGTAAGTGAGCCGCTCGACATAGTGGCTGCCGCCCCACGGATCGATGGTGCGCATCGTGCCGCTTTCCTGCTGCAGCAGAAGCTGGGTGTTGCGGGCGATGCGGGCGGAGAAGTCTGTCGGCAACGCGATCGCTTCATCGAGCCCGTTGGTGTGAAGGGATTGCGTATGCCCCTGCGTGGCCGCCATGGCTTCCAGGCACGTGCGCGTCGCGTTGTTGAAAATGTCCTGCGCGGTGAGCGACCAGCCCGACGTCTGCGAATGCGTGCGCAATGACAGGGAGCGTGCATCCTTTGGATTGAACTCGTCTTTGATGAGTTTCGCCCACAGCAAGCGCGCGGCCCGCATCTTGGCGATTTCCATGAAGTAGTTCATGCCGATGGCCCAGAAGAACGACAGGCGCGGCGCAAACGCATCGATATCGAGACCGGCGGCGACGCCGGCGCGGACGTATTCGATGCCGTCGGCAATGGTGTAGCCGAGTTCGAGATCGGCCGTCGCGCCTGCTTCCTGCATGTGATAGCCGGAAATCGAGATCGAATTGAACTTCGGCATGTGCGCGGACGTGTAGGCAAAAATATCCGACACGATGCGCATCGATGGTGCGGGCGGATAAATGTACGTGTTGCGCACCATGAATTCTTTGAGGATGTCGTTCTGAATCGTGCCGGCGAGTTTTTCGGGCGGCACGCCCTGCTCTTCGCCCGCAACAATGAAGAGTGCTAAGATCGGCAACACTGCGCCGTTCATCGTCATCGACACGGTCATGTCGGCGAGCGGAATGCTGTCGAACAATGTCCGCATGTCGAAAATGCTATCGATGGCGACGCCCGCCATGCCGACGTCACCCTTCACGCGCGGATGATCGCTGTCGTAGCCGCGATGCGTCGCCAGATCGAAGGCGATGGAGAGCCCCTTCTGCCCGGCGGCGATGTTGCGGCGGTAGAAGGCGTTTGAATCTTCAGCCGTCGAGAACCCGGCGTACTGGCGGATCGTCCACGGCTGCAGCGCGTACATCGCCGGATAGGGGCCGCGCACGTATGGCGCGATGCCCGGCAGCCCGTCGAGAAAATCGAGTCCCGCCGTATCAGTGCCGGTGTAGACCGGCTTGACGGGGATACCTTCAGGTGTTTCCCACACGTCCGCCGGGACGGGCGGCGCGGCTTTGCCGCTGACCGGGGCATCAAGGCTGATCTTGGTAAAATCGGGGATCGTGGACATGATTTTTCCGGCTGTTCGGGCGGGTGTGATTTGGTCCGTTTGACCTACCATGGCCACCCGGACTTGGCGATGCGGCGAACGTCCGCTGATAAACGGGAATTCACTGTATCGAGCGCCGATTCTCCGGTTAAGACCTCTCTATCGCAATGACGGGCGCTGCGGCCGGGGCAAGGGCTTCCATGGACTTCGACACCTCGCACCCAACCGGCAGCGCCGCCCGGCTATGGCCGCCGCTGGCCCGCTTCATCGACGCGGAAGCTCGCCTTGGCGCGCGGGCGGAAACGCACGGCAAACTCGCGCATTTCGCCTACGAGTTCGTGCGCTTCGGCATCAAGCAGGCGTGGGCATGCCTGTTCGGCGCCTTGATGCTGGCTTTGCTGATTGGCACGCATCTCTACTATCCCAAGGATGCGAGCCTGGCGCGTTACGACTTCCTCGTCATCGCAGCGGTCGCGATTCAAGCCTTGATGCTTTTGTTCAAACTTGAGACTTGGGAAGAGGCGAAGGTTATTCTCGTCTTTCACGCCGTCGGCACGATCATGGAGATTTTCAAGACGTCAATGGGGTCGTGGATCTATCCCGAGCCGAGCCTGTTGCGCATCGCCGGCGTGCCGCTGTTCACCGGCTTTATGTATGCCGCCGTCGGCTCGTACATCGCGCGCTGCTGGCGGCTGTTCGATTTCGAATTCATCCGCCACCCGCCGATGGCGGCGCTGGTTCTGCTCGCAGCTGGCATCTATGCTAATTTCTTTCTGCACCACTACGGTCCCGACGGGCGCTGGGTGCTGTTCGCCTTATCGGCGCTGCTGTTTGGGCCGTGCTGGATCTATTTCAAGGTCTGGAAAGAACACCGCCGCATGCCTCTGCTGCTCGGCCTTGTGCTCGTCGCGTTGTTCATCTGGTTGGCTGAAAACATCGGCACGTTTACAGCCGCGTGGGTTTACCCGAGCCAGAAGAACGGCTGGCATATCGTCGGCATCGCTAAGCTCGGCTCGTGGTTCCTGCTGATGATTATTTCGTACACGCTCGTTGCATGGATCAACCGGCCGCGCACGCCATTTGCTGCGTTCCCGGCGCGGATCGGGGCATAGGCGGACGCCGCCTCATCGCGAGATCAACCGGTGCCGGTTTAGGCCGCGCGGCGCGGGGCTAAAAGCCAACCGGCGATGGCTCCCGCTGCGCTGAGCAGAAAAACGGCCGCAGTCGAGAGGCTTCCCGAAAACCCGCCGAGTACCGTGCCCGCCAACAGGAACGCCACCGTCGCACCGGCAACAGCGAACAACGGTTTGCGAGACGGGGTCGCGTTCAGCGGCCTGCGTCCGAAGATGATGTAGAGCGGCAGCGCAATCATCAACAGCGCGGCGAAGAGGGCCAGTCCCATGCCACCGCCGAGCGCCAGCATCAGTGTGATCGCTTCAAGATCGCCAGTGATGAAGCCGGGTACGGCAGCGACGACGGCACCGATTGCGCAAAAAACGGCCGCTGCCAGAATGAGACGCCTGCCGAGGTGATAAGCTCCAGACATATCGAAATCCCTTGTAAAACGTTGCCATGATTTCGCATGCTAAACGCGACTGAGGCGTTGGGCAGTCACGCGGGAAACACCTCTGCCGGCGTCCAAAAAAAGACCGGCGTCCTGAGGGAAGGAGCGCCGGCCAAGTCACGGGGGAGGGGAGGAAGTGCGTGGCAGAAACGTTCCGGCGCGGGCGGCAGGCTCGCGGAACGCGAGTCGCCAGCGCCAAAGAGAAAGTCAATCCTGGGATGATCCGGCGATGACGGTGAGGACCGCCAGGATCGGGAATGAAATCAGCAGGGCAAACGCGGTCGTTGCGTATTCGCTGCCACCTTCGGTCAGCGGCGAAAGCAGTGCCTGAGCCTCGGGGCTTGCAGCCAACACAACGGTCGCGGCGGTGGTGAGGGCGGCGGCGGCGGAACCGATGATCGTGGCTGACATTGGCGTGTCTCCTGGCTCGAAGGTTAAGACCGTGTTGCAGGTCTGTCGTCTTGAGGTGGAGATTGGTTCAAACGGGGCGAGCGCGCTGTTCCCGGGGTGACAGGCGCATTGGCCGCCATTGCATCCAACAGAGCGTTGCTGTAGCCGGGCGGCGATGACCAAGCTGGCCTATTGGCTCTATATCGTCGCCTGCGCCGACGGCACGTATTACACGGGCATCGCGACCGACGTGCCCCGCCGCCTGCTCGAACACAACGGCGTCAAGGGCAAGGGCGCGCGCTATACGGCGTCGCGGCGGCCCGTGGCACTGGTCTATGAGGCGGCGTTCGCGACGCGGTCTGCGGCCCAAAAGGAAGAGGCTCGGATAAAGCAGCTTAACCGGAGCCAAAAGCAGGCGCTAATCGCGGCAGCGCGTCCGCTTGCGGCGGCGGCGCCATGACGGCGGCACCTGTTGCCTTCGACGCGATCGTGATCGGCGCCGGGGCTGCCGGCTTGATGTGCGCGCTGACAGCAGGCCAGCGCGGCCGCAAGGTGCTGTTGCTTGAGCACACCGACAAGCCCGGCGCTAAAATTCTGATCTCGGGCGGCGGGCGCTGCAACTTCACCAATCTCGACATCGCGCCGGACCGGTTTCTGTCTGACAATCCGCAGTTCTGTACTTCGGCCTTGAAGCGCTACGCGCAAGGCGATTTCATCGCGCTGGTGCAGCGGCACGGCATTGCGTTTCACGAGAAGACACTCGGTCAATTGTTTTGCGATGGCTCGGCGCGCGCTATTCTCGCGATGCTGCTCGCCGAATGCGCCGCCGGTGGTGTCGATCTGCGGACCGGGCACAGCGTCACAAGTGTGACGCGCGATCAGCACTTCCGCGTTGAAACGCTGAGCAGCAGCTTCACCGCGCCGGCGCTGGTGCTCGCAACGGGCGGGCTGTCGATCCCCAAAATGGGTGCGACGGGTTTCAGCTACGATGTTGCGCGTCAGTTCGGCCTGCGCGTCGTCGAGCCGCGACCCGGCCTCGTGCCGTTGAAGGCAGGGCCGCAGACCGCCGGTTTCGATGCCGCACTTGCGGGTGTGTCGTTAGAGGCGGTCGCATCGTTCGAAAAACAGAGCTTCCGCGAGAATATTCTGTTCACCCATCGCGGGCTGTCTGGCCCGGCGATTTTGCAGATCTCGTCGTATTGGCAAAGCGGTCAATCGATCACGCTCGATCTCTTGCCGGATATCGATGCGGGTGCGGCTTTGATCGCGCGCAAACGCGAGCGGCCGCGCGCCGCCGCGCAAACGGTTCTGGCCGAGATGCTGCCAGCGCGGCTGGCGCAGACCATCGCACCAATCCATTTGCCGCCAGCCGAAATGGCCAACATCTCAGACCGCGTGTTGATCGATTGCGCGGCCAAACTCAAGCGCTGGGTGTTTCATCCTGACGGATCGGAAGGGTTTGCCAAGGCCGAGGTGACGGCTGGCGGCATCGATACCCGCGATCTGTCATCGAAGGCCATGGAAGCGCGCGGCGTCGCCGGCCTCTACGCCATCGGCGAAGCCGTCGATGTCACGGGCTGGCTTGGCGGCTATAATTTTCAGTGGGCGTGGTCGAGCGGCTGGTCGGCGGGTATGGCGGTATGAATTTCCTGGCTACCCCAGACGCTCCTGCAGCCCTTTGAGCACGGCCACCGCATCTGCCCCTGCAAACAGGAATTGATCAACACCGGCGTGGCTCAAAGCGTTTTCGCTTGTCCCCGGGCGGCCGGCCATCAGCACAAGTTTGGCGCCCGCATTTTTGAGTGCCCGCGCCGTTGGTTCGGCGAGTGCCGCGTTGATCGTGTCCGACGAACAGATGCACGCCGCGCGCGCTCCGCTCGCTCTGAATGCTGCTGCCGCGTCGTCCGCGCTTGAGTATCCATCCGAAATTAGCGTCGCGATGCCGCCCGCCGCCAGATAATTCTTGGTCCACGTGGTGCGCACGTTGTGTTCGGCGATCTCGCCAAGGCTGGCGAGAAACACGGTGTACCCGCCCTTGGCGTCGGCTGCATCACGCAGGGCCTCATAGGCTTCGCCGAGGCGATGGGTTTTGAGCGGCGTCACTTCGATCACGGCTTTGGTTGCGGGCGCTGCGCCGCGCGGCCAGGGCTCGGTGTGAACGCCGTCGTCGCCGAGGATCGGGAACGCCGACACGCCGGTGACTTCAAGCTTCCCGGTCGCGATCTGTTTCGCGCGCGCGTCTGCCGTTTTCGCGATCATGTCTTGAACATATCCGGTCGTCAGGCCGACAAGCATGCCGCCGCGGGCCTCGATGTCCTGGAACATCTCCCAGGCCTTTTTCGCCATGTCGTCGGTCAGCTGCTCGACGTACCACGATCCGCCCGCCGGATCGGTGACGCGGCCGAGGTTGCTTTCCTCCTGGCAGACGATCTGGATATTACGCGCCACGCGCCGTGCGAACGCGTCTGGCCTGCCAAGCGCGAATGTGAAGGGCAGTACGCAAATCGCGTCGGCGCCGCCAAGGGCTGCACCCGTGCAGGCAATCGTCGTGCGCAGAATGTTGGTCCAAGGGTCGCGCTTGGCCATCATGCGGTACGACGTCGGGCAGGCGAATTGCACGTTTGCCGCCACATCGCCCGCGCCGCAGGCGTCGGCAACACGCCAGACGAGGCGGCGGGCTGCGCGCAATTTTGCGATTGTTGAGAATTCGTCGGCGTCGGCGGCGAGAGACACCGTGATCTTGGGGAGCGCATCGCCCGGCGCGATGCCGGCTTCATCGGCCGCACGCAAATACGCGACAAGCGTCGCCAGCATGCACGCCAGTTCCTGCGCCTCGCTGGCGCCGGCGTTGTGATAACAGACGCCATCAGCCGTCAGCGCCGAGACGCCGGGGCTCGGCTGGGACAGTTTGATCAGTGCGACAGCGCGGGCGAGTGCGGTCTCGATTGGCTCGTCGCAGCGTCCGCTGACGGCGAGCGATCCGAGCGGGTCGGCACCGAAGCTGGCTTTGCGGCAGGCCTGCGCGATGCCGCGCGCGTCCCAAACGGCGTTGAGGCAAAGGCCGGCTTCGAACGCGTGAGCACCGGCGACGAGCACGATCGGGCAGACGTCGAGGAGGACGCCGTCGAGCGCGGCAGCAAATGCTTCGCGCGTTGCGGGCAACGCGGTGTCGCCCACATGAACCGCGATCGATGTCACGCCACCGTCGAGATCGTCGAGGATAGCGGCGTTCAATGCCTTGGGGTCGGCCTCGCTATGGAAAGTCCGGATGTCCCAGCCGAGGCCGTCGCGCTTCGCTTTGGTGCCGCGCGTAAACGGCGCCATGCCCGGCATCGCGCCCTCGACGGCCACAAGCGCATCCTTGCGGGCGTAAAGCGGATTGATGGTCAGACCGTCTGCCGTTTTGGCGACCAGCCGCTTGTCGAAGTCGGCGCCCTTCAGCGCCTTGTCGACCATGGCTCGCCATTGATCGTACTTGGCCGCCGGAAATCCACTCGCGAGGCTCGTGTCTGGAATCGTATCTGGGGCCGGCTCGGTCATCGGTCGCTAAGTCCTTGCGGCTAACAAATCTCTGAGTTCGGACGTCGTCACATATACCGGGCCGTTTGCGG
>JANNSR010000045.1:0-18989 GCA_031402935.1 Hyphomicrobium sp.
TGAACTGCCGCAATGGGAGCAGGTCAAAGACGTGCTCGACGTCTGGTTCGACAGCGGCTGCACGCACGCCTTCACGCTCGAAGACCCGCAAGCGTTTCCAGGCCTCAAAGGTATTTCGCGCAAGTCCCATGGCTCGAAGGACAAGGGCGGCGGACAAGACCGCGTCATGTACCTCGAAGGCTCGGACCAGCATCGCGGCTGGTTCCACTCGTCCTTGCTTGAATCGTGCGGCACACGCGGCGTTGCTCCCTACGACATCGTGCTGACGCACGGCTTCGTGCTGGATGAGAAGGGTCAGAAAATGTCGAAGTCGCTCGGCAACGTCGTGGCCCCCCAAGACGTGATGGCGAAATCGGGCGCCGATATTTTGCGGCTGTGGGTGGCGGCGTCGGACTATTCCGACGATCTCAGAATCGGCCCGGAAATTCTGAAAACGTTTTCGGAAACCTACCGCAAGCTGCGCAATACGCTGCGCTGGATGCTCGGCGCGCTCGCGCATTTCAAGCCCGAGGACGCTGTCGTGCATATGGATATGCCCGAGCTCGAGCGCTTGATGCTGCATCGCCTCGCCGAACTCGATCACGATATTCGCCGTGCCTACGAGACTTATGACTACCGCAAGGTCGTCGGCTTGCTGTCGCAATTCATGAACACCGAGCTCTCGGCGTTCTATTTCGACATCCGCAAGGACACGCTGTACTGCGAGGCGCCGTCGAGCCAGAAGCGTAAGGCGGCGCTGACCGTGATCGATATCATTTGCGACACGATGATTAAGTGGCTGGCGCCGATCCTGTCGTTCACGTGCGAGGAAGCCTGGATGCAGTACCGGCCACCGGGTTCCAAGGAGGGACCCGAGAGCGTGCATCTTTTGCCGTTCCCGAAGTTTGCGCGCGGATTGCGTGACGACAATCTCGCCGCCAAGTGGGATCGTGTGCGCGAAGTGCGCAGTGTCGTCACCGGCGCACTCGAAGTCGAACGCGCCAACAAGAAAATAGGTTCGTCGCTCGAAGCCGCGCCCGAGGTTTTCGTCACCGATGCCGACTTGATGAGCGGCCTCGACGGCGTCGATATGGCGGAAGTCTGCATCACGTCGGCGATTTCGGTCTCAGCCAAGCCCGCGCCCGCCGGCGCCTTCACGCTGCCGAACGCGCCGGGCGTCGGCGTCGTCGTCAAACGTGCTGACGGCACCAAATGCGCGCGCTCCTGGCGCATCACCAAGGATGTCGGGTCTGACCCCGCCTATCCCGATCTCTCGGCCCGCGATGCGAGTGCCGTTCGCGAGATCGAAACGCGGGCGGCAAGCTGATGGCGGACAGCACACGTCAGACCTGGCTTTGGGGCCAGGCGTCCGCGCTCGGGCTCGCCGTCGTCATCGCGACGGTCGCAATCGATCAGGCGCACAAGTGGTGGATGCTCGGCCCCTATGACATTGTCAGCAAGGGCCGGGTTTACGTCACGCCGTTCTTGGACCTCGTGTTTCACAAGAACACAGGCATCAGCTATTCGATGTTCGATGGCGATAGCCAGACGTGGCAGATCGCACTCGCCAGTTTTGCAGCTCTCGTCAGCTTGGGATTGTGGATCTGGCTGTCGCGCGCCAGTGCCAATCGCTTGATGACGTGGAGCTTGGCGCTCATCATCGGCGGGGCCATCGGCAACGCCATCGACCGGGTGCTGATCGGCGGCGTCGCCGACTTCTTCTCAGTGCACGCCTTCGGGTTTTACTGGTACGTGTTCAATATCGCCGATATGGCGATCGTTGCGGGCGTCATCGGCCTCTTGTATGACGGTTGGAACGCCGAGTCGTAATCGTGCCCCAAAGTCGCTGTAATTCCAGAGGCTTGGGATTCGCTGCTGGCGCGCTGGGATGTCCGGGGGACAGGCCATGTCGTTGAAAAATATCGGAAAACGGGCGGTTATCGCAGGCCTTGCGCTCGCGCTGCCGGGGCTTGGCGGCTGCGGCGTTGACGATATTCAGCTGAACGGCAAGATTTTCGACGCGGTTGGGCTCAACACCGGATCGGTCAAAAGTAAAGAACCGACGATGAAGTCCCGCGCGCCGCTGGTGGTGCCGCCGGGCCTTGAATCCAGCCTTCCAGTGCCCGGTAGCGGCAAAGCCGAAGCGCCGGTGCTGGCCGATGTGCAGGACCACGACGCCACGAAACAGATGTCCAAGGACGATCTGGCCCGCGAACAGGCGGCGTTCTGCAAGAAAAACTACGAAGAGCCGAAAGCGCGTGGCGACGATAGCGCCGATTCCGTCGAAGGACCGTCCGGGCCCTGCCGCGGCTCCGTGCTGTCTGCGATTAAACTCATCACTGGTGGTGGCGATAACGACGACGAGTAAGACCGTCGATTGGCGGCTGTCTCGTCGCTGACCCTTGCTTAACGCCCTGATCTCGCGGTCGTTTCCCGGTTGCCGTACGTTTGCCGGACGCGCCGATGTGAACGCCTTGTCATTTGACTTTGACGGGCCGTTTCACGACACCTTCTGTCAGCTCGAAAACACTTTTCCCCGCGATTTCCGCGTCCCCTACGGTTACGCCAAAATCATCTCTGGAGCCGCCTGCCGCCCATGGAAATCCCGATGTCCCGCTTCCTCCGCCTCGCACTCTTCACCCACATTTTGGCGATCCCCATGCTTGCGATGAACCCAGACGCCTACGCCGCCGCCACCGCAACGCGTGCCAGCGAGTTCAAACTCGCCAACGGCATGCAGGTCGTCGTGATTCCGGATCATCGTTCACCCGTCGTCACGCACATGATCTGGTATCGCGTCGGCGCGGCGGATGAGGAGCGCGGCACGTCGGGCATCGCGCATTTTCTTGAGCACTTGATGTTCAAATCGACGGAGAAAATTCCGGTCGGTGAATTCTCCAAAATCGTCGGCCGTCTCGGCGGTCAGGACAACGCCTTCACGGGCCACGACGCAACAGCGTATTTCCAGCGCGTGGCCAAAGACCGTCTGCCCAAGATGATGGAGATGGAAGCCGACCGCATGGTCAACCTGCGGCTCGATGAAAAAGAAGTTCTGACCGAGCGCGATGTGATCCTGGAGGAGCGCCGCTCGCGCATCGAGAACAATCCGTCATCCATCCTGGACGAGCAAATGAGTGCGGCGCTGTATCTGAACCATCCCTACGGCGTACCGGTGATCGGCTGGTATCATGAGATGCAGAAACTCTCGCGTCAGGATGCGCTGACATTTTACAAACGCTACTACGCGCCGAACAACGCCATCCTGGTCGTCTCGGGCGATGTGACGGCGGACGAAGTGAAAGCGCTGGCGGAAGCGGCGTACGGCAAAATTCCAGCGAACCCGGAGGTCGTCACCAAGCGCGTTCGCCCGCAAGACCCGCCGCAGCTGGTGCCGCGCCGCATGGAACTGAAAGACGCCCGCGCCGGCAACTATTCGCTGTCGCGCTATTACGTGACGCCGAGCTACATGACGGCCAAACCCGGCGAAGCCGAAGCGCTCGATCTGATGATGAAAATTGCGGCGTCGGGCTCGACGAGCCGGATCTATAAAAAGGTCGTGGTCGAGAGCAAACTGGCCTCCAGCGCCGGCGGCGATTATTCGGGCAGCGGCGTCGATAGCGGATCGCTGTCGCTGTATGCCGTTGCGGCAGATGGCGTTGCGCTTGAAAAGGTCGAAGCGGCAATCGACGCGGTGTTGGCCGATGTCGCCAAGAACGGCGTCACAGAGGCCGAGCTGACGCGGGCCAAAAGCGCCTATCTCGCCGACTACATCTACGAAAGCGACAACCAGGCGACGCTGGCCAGGCGCTATGGCTGGAACCTCACTGTCGGCCGTACCGTCGCCGACATCGAGGGCTGGCCGGCGGCGATCGCCAAGGTCTCAGCCGGCGACATCAAGAATGTCGCGGCCGAATATCTCGATCTCAAGCGTTCGGTGACGGGCTATCTGATCCCCGACAAAAGCGGTGTCGCCAAGGGTGAGGCGCCCGCTGCGCCGCCGTCGCCCGGCAGCGTGGTGAGGTAAGCACATGCGTTTTTCCTCAACCGCCGCAGCATGGATCCGTGGTATCGCGCGGCTCAACATTTTTGTCAGCCTTGCCGCCGCCGCGCTGTTTTCGGTCCTTGCACTCCCTTCGCCGGTCCATGCCATGAACATTCAGCAAGTCAAAAGTCCCGGCGGCATCGAAGCCTGGCTGGTCGAAGAACACGGCGTGCCGCTGTTGTCGATGCGCTACGCCTTCGAGGGCGGAAACAGCCAGGATCCCGTGGGCAAGGAAGGCGTTGCCAACTTCATCTCGGCGATGATGGACGAAGGCGCGGGCGATCTCGACTCCGCCACCTTCCAGGAGCGCATGGAAGATATTTCGATGCGCATGAGCCACGAGGACAGCAAGGACGCTTTCTACGGCTCCTTTGAAACGCTTAGCGCAAATCGCGACCCGGCGATCGCGTTGCTGAAACTCGCCGTGCAGAAGCCGCGCTTCGACACCGATGCCATGGATCGCATCCGCCAGCAGCTGCTCGCAAATCTGGTTTATTCCGAGAAAGACCCCGACAAAGTCGCTTCCAAAGAATGGTATGCGATGGCGTTCGAAGGTCACGCCTACGGCCGGCCGTCGAACGGCACCGAAGCGACGATCGTAAAGATGATACACGACGATCTCGCGGCGTATCACAAGCGCACCTTCGCCAAGAACACGCTGAAGGTCGTCGTCGTCGGCGATATCGATGCCGCAACACTCGGCAAAATGCTCGACGACGTCTTCGGCGGACTGCCCGGCAAGGCCGATCTGCTGTCAGTCCCAAAGACAACGCCCGTCAATGCCGGTCAGCAGAAGGTCATCGACATGGCCGTGCCGCAGTCGGTGGCGGTGTTCGGGCTCGGCGCCATGCCGCGCAAGGACCCCGACTTTATGGCGGCCTTCGTGATCAATCACATTCTCGGCGGCGGCGGATTTTCCGCCAAGCTGATGGAAGAGGTGCGCGAAAAGCGCGGTCTCGCGTATTCGGTTTACAGCTACATCCAGCCCTATCAGCACGCCTCGATCCTGTCTGGCAGCGTCGCGACCAAAAATGAATCGATGGCCGAAAGCCTCGACATTATCCGCACTGAACTAAAAAAGATGGCCGATCAGGGCCCGTCGGAAACCGATCTGAAAGCCGCAAAAGATTATCTCACCGGATCTTATGCGCTGCGCTTTGACACCAACTCGAAAATTGCAACGCAGCTTCTAGGACTTTTGCAGGAAGGTTTCGGCGCCGATTATATCGACAATCGCAACAAGATCATCGAAGCGATCACGCTTGCCGACGTGAAGCGGGTTGCAAAACGCCTGCTGGCGTCCGACGGTTTGATCGTGACAATCGTCGGCAAACCCGTCGGCCTCAAATCGGCGGCACCTGTCGCAGTCCCGGCAGCGGCAGGCGCGACCAAGGGGTAGGTCTGGGGTTACCGCCAGCGCGTTCCAACACGAGCATGAGTCGCAGAATGCCGGGGGCCGAAATGACACCAGCCGGCGGCGCGGCCGCAAAATCAACGAGCAACTTCGTGCAATCCGTTGATGGCTGTCTCGAGGGCCGCATCGGCGCGCACGGGCTCACGCGCGTCGAGTTCCAGTCTTGGATCGAGCGCACCGCCCCGCACATCGGCGCCTTGAAGGCGGACTATGCCAGCGGACGATTGCCGCTTCTCAGAATCGCCGAGGAGACGTCCGACATTGCCGCCGCTGCTGCGGCGCTTAAGACCTTATCGCACGGCGCCAACACCATTTTGTTTTTCGGCACCGGCGGCTCGAGCCTCGGCGGGCAAACTCTAGCACAACTTGCGGGCTGGAACATTCCGGGTGGTGCGGATGAAAAGCAGCGCACACGCCCGCGCACGCGCTTTTACGACAATCTCGACGGCACGACGCTCGGCGGCGCACTCGCAAGTCTCGATCTCGGAACAAGCCGTTTCGTCGTGACGTCGAAGTCCGGCGGCACGGCGGAGACCTTAGCCCAGGCGATTTGCGCTTTGTCGGCCGTCAAGGCCGCCGGCTTTGAGGCGCAGGTCCCGAAGATGTTCCTCGGCATCACCGAACCGGCGCAAACCGGCAAGACCAACGGCCTGCGCGATCTGTTCGCGAGCCTCGGCATCCCCATGCTCGATCATCACGCCGGCATTGGCGGGCGGTTTTCGTGTCTGACTAACGTCGGTCTGATGCCGGCCATGGCGCGCGGCCTCGACGCGGCGGCGATCCGCGCCGGTGCGCGCTCGGTGGTTGAAGCGTTGCTCGCCTCTAAGTCACCAGAAGACTTTGCGCCAGCAGTCGGCGCCGCAACCGCGGTCGCCTTGAACAAAGAGCGCGGTATCCGCACCCTCGTCATGATGCCGTACGCAGACCGGCTCGGGCGCTTAGCGGCTTGGTTCGTGCAGCTCTGGGCCGAGAGCCTCGGCAAGAACGGCGAAGGCACGAGCCCGATTGCGGCGCTCGGCCCCCTCGATCAGCACAGCCAGTTGCAGCTCTACATGGACGGACCGCGCGAGCATTATCTGACCGTGCTGCGCGTCGAAAGCCGCGGTGCCGGGCCTGTGATCGATGCAGGCCTGGCCAAGCGCGCAGGTGCGGCGATGCTGGCCGGCCGCACAGTTGGCGATGTGGTCGCAGCCCAGGCCCACGCCGTGCCCGACGCGCTTGCCCGGGCAGGCCGCCCGGTGCGCACAATCGACATTGCAAAACTCGACGAAAAGACGCTCGGCGCGTTGATGATGCACTTTATGATCGAAACGATTCTCGCCGCCCGCCTGCTGCGCCTCGATCCGTTCGATCAGCCAGCGGTCGAGCTGGCAAAAATTCTGACCAAAGAGCGCCTCGCCAACGGCGCTTAGGCCGTATCCCCTCTCCCCGTCCTCCACGGGGAGAGGGTCAGGGTGAGGGGCGGCAACGGGTTCGGAACACGCGGCCGCCCCTCACCCCGGCCCTCTCCCCATTCCGAGTGAAGGGGAATGGGGAGAGGGAGATCAGGAGACCAATCGTGCCGATCCGCCAGCTATCGCCGCAGACGATCAACCGCATCGCCGCGGGCGAGGTGATCGAGCGTCCGGCGAGCGTCGTCAAAGAGCTGGTCGAAAACGCCATCGATGCTGGCGCCAAAAAAATTGAAATCGTTATCGCGGGCGGCGGGCTGTCCCTCATCCGCGTCAGTGACGATGGCGCCGGTATGGGCCCTAGCGATCTAGCGCTCAGCGTCGAGCGTCACGCCACGTCGAAATTACGGGAAGAAGACCTGTTCGATATCCGCTCCCTCGGTTTTCGCGGCGAAGCCTTGCCGTCCATCGGCTCGATCGCGCGGCTTGAGATAGCGTCCAAGCCGCACGCCGCGCGCGATGGCTTTTCGCTTGTGGTCGAGCGCGGCACAAAAGGGCCGGTCAAGCCCGCGAGCCTCAACCCCGGCACGTCCATCGACGTGCGCGATCTGTTTTCAGCAACGCCGGCGCGGCTCAAGTTCCTCAAATCCGAACGCGCCGAGACGATGGCGATTTCAGAGGTGGTGCGGCGCTTAGCGATGGCCCATCCCGGGATCGGCTTCGTGCTGCAAACCGGCGAACGCAAGCCAACACAATTTGCGGCAAACGCAGCGACGCCCGCGGGACTGCTCGAACGCCTCGGCGCCATCATGGGGCGTGATTTTTTTGATGATGCGCTTGAAATCAAGGGCGGGGCACCGGGCGCATCTGGCCCCATGCGGGTTTACGGCTATGCCGGATTGCCGACGCTGCACCGGCCCGACGCGTCGCAGCAATATCTGTTCGTCAACGGCCGTCCAGTGAAGGATAAACTTCTGATCGGTGCGGTGAAGGCCGCTTACGGCGATCTGATTCCGCGCGGGCGTTCGCCGCTCTTAGCGCTGTTCCTCGATTGTGAGCCGGCCGACGTCGACGTCAACGTGCACCCGGCGAAGGCCGAGGTGCGGTTTCGCGATGCGGGCCGGGTGCGGGCGTTGCTTGTTGGCGCGCTAGCTGAGGCCTTGGCGGCGGCAGGCCATCGCGCCTCGGCCAAGGGCGGCGTGGTGACGCTTGCGACGTTCGCGGCGGGCGTGCTGCCGCAACCGGGCAGCGGCTATGCCCCGCAGCGGTCGTCAATGCCGCACGGATTTGCCGAGGCGATGCAAGCGCCGTTCGACGCCATCGACGCCCCGAGCGCGGATGCGCGTGCCAGTGCCGATAGCGCGCCAGAGGCCCTGCTCGACCGGCCGCTCGGCGCGGTGCGCGCGCAGGTGCATGAGAACTACATCGTGGCCCAGACGCGCGACGGCCTCGTCATCGTCGATCAGCACGCGGCGCACGAACGCCTGGTTTACGAGCGGCTGAAGGCCGGCATTGCTGCGGGCAGCGTCGCGACGCAAGGCCTGCTGATCCCGGTCATCGTCAATCTCGACGCCGATGACGCCGAGCTGTTGGTCGAGCGGGCAGGGGAGCTGTCCGAGCTTGGCTTGGTGCTTGAGGCCTTCGGGCCGGGCGCGGTTGCCGTGCGCGAAACACCGGCGCTGCTCGGTGAAACCGACATCGACGGCCTCGTCAAAGATCTCGCGAGCGAATTGCGCGAGCACGGCACGTCGCGCGCGCTCAAGGACCGGCTTGAAGCTGTCGCCTCGCGCATGGCGTGCCATGGCTCCGTGCGCTCGGGGCGCCGTCTGTCACCGGACGAAATGAACGCGCTGCTGCGCGAGATGGAAGCGACGCCCTATTCCGGTCAGTGCAACCATGGCCGCCCGACGTATGTTTCTTTGAAATTGGCGGACATCGAGAGGTTGTTTGGGAGGAGGTAGGGGGTGTTGCGCCATTCCCTCTCCCCGTCCCTGCACTTAACGGGGAGAGGGTTAGGGTGAGGGGCGGCAGCCTGCGAGATGTTGCAGCGTTCTTTGCTGAGGTTGTTGGGTTACGGCGCGAGCCAGCAGCGTCGGCGGGATGGCGGTCTGTTTTCCGTTCGATAAACTCTACACCGCCGTCTGGTTCACGACGTTCGCTCGCCCAACATCTGCCTCAGTCAGCGCCCAGGTGGCGTGCCGCAACAGCGGGAGACTACTAGCATAACAATCAAGCTATCGAACGTGACGGATCAGCCGGGAGGCGGAGCCTATTTCACTCTGTTCGATGAAACCGCTTCGCATTTGGAGCGAACCAGGATGTCATTCGAGTATCTGACGCGCCAGGATGCGGATGCGGCGCATCACAGCATGACGGCTGTGCTGGCCAAGGGCACAGCGATAGCGCCCGCTCCGAGACCGCGCTAGGCGATGCAATTTCAACATGAGTAATCCCAAGCGACATCATCACGTCGGCCAATTCCTATTGGAGGGTTGGCGCGGCGACGACGGCAAGTTGGAGGTCTACACGCGCAAAGGCGACCGGCTCGTATTTGATAGGCACACGCCAAAGCACACCGCATACGAGATGAACCTCTATGCGATCGAAGCTTATCCCGAGGCCGACAGGCAATGGGTGGAAAAGGAGGTGATGAGCAAGCTGGTGGATGAGCCGGCATCGAAAATCCTGAAACGTTTACTCGCTGGCGAGCTGAGAAAGCTGAACGGCGACGATCGAAGCGATTGGGCGCGCTTCATGATGGCGCAATGGCTCAGATCGCCGGATAAGATGGCAAAGCTGCGCAAGCAGTGCGCCGAAATCCTGCGCACGAACCTGGATGCCAACCCCGAAGAGTATCTGGCAGCACGCGGTGAGGCTCCGGAGAAGACCGCGCGGGAATGGATGGAAGCTCGGATGCCGGGCTATGAAGAAATTCTTACCATGACCCGCATGCTGCCGCTGGGGATCAATAACGAGGGTCCCGGCATGACTATCATCAACATGTTCTGGGAGGTGATCGACCTTCATGCTTCGAACGTCGATCTGCTCACGTCTGACCGACCCGTGACCCGGTTCCAAGGTCTAGCTTCTCCCGACGCGGCGATCATGATTCCGCTCGATTGCCGTCGGCTCTTCATTGCAACCCACACGGATCGCCGCTTTCGCGAAGTCTCGCACACCAAGCTGGCCAAGGCGGCGAATGTATCCACGGTGAGAGCGGCGAGAGCTTATGTCTACGGCACTGGTCCTCAGCATTTGGCACTTGTCGAAAAATACATCGGCAAGTCCCCCGAAGCTCCTGCAGATTGAACCAAGCCCATACTGCTCATTCTCGTCTACGGAGTTCTTGCTCCCGTTGGCCAACAAATTTGCCGATGTCGCGGCTCATCCTACGATATCTCGTTTGCGCGCGCGACGCAGCCACCCGTAGCTGGTGTCAGTGTTCCGGCATCTCACTTCGACGCCAGTATGAACGATCCACGCCTCAAGTCGCCCCACCTCACCCCTCCCTGACCACAAAGTCCACCTCCACCCCTCGCGCCGTCCTCCGCTCCACCGGCACGATCAACTGATCGTCGCGGACAATGCCCAAGTCCTTTTCACGGTCGGGCAGCACAAGTGTCGCGTGCTGGCCGGCCCAGACGATGACGGTGCCGTGCTCGGCAAACGCGCGCCGGGCCCAGCCTTTGATCACCGAATAGAACGGTTCGCTGCGCCAGGCGTCGGCCCGTGACGGGTCGGCGTGGATGGCGATGCGGTTCGATTTGTCCTCGTAGTTGATCAGGAATTTTGCCTTCGCCGGCTTCCAGCGCTCATCCAGATGCGCGATGCGCAAATACCCGCAATGGAAGCTGCGGCACGGATCGGGCCTCGTCTCGTAGATGGTGCAGCCGCGCTTTTGGTCGCAATGCGAGCACCAGACGGCGCGCGGTTTCTCGAGCACGTCGACGGCGAGCAGCTTGCAGCACATCGTGCAGCCCTCGCACGAGCGGCCGGGAACAAGATCGGGGACAAGCTCAACCGTCGGTGTAGCGGCCGGCTCGGTCAATGCCCTTCCGCTTCGTCGGCGCCCTCCGACTGCAGCAGGCCGTAGTTCTCGACGCCGATGCGCTTGATCAGATCAAGCTGCGTTTCGAGGAAGTCGATGTGGCCTTCCTCGTCCTTCAAGAGGTTCTCGAAAATCTGCATGGTCACGAAGTCGTTGTGCTCGCGGCAAACGTCGCGCGATTTCGTGTAGCTGTCGCGGGCGATGTGCTCGCCCTTCAAATCGCATTCGAGAACTTCCTTGATGTTCTCGCCGATCATCAGCGGCGCGACGTGCTGCAGGTTCGGGTGGCCGTCGAGGAAGATGATGCGGTCGACGATTTTGTCGGCGTGCTCCATTTCTTCAATCGATTCCTTGCGCTCCTTCTTGGCGAGCTTGGTGTAGCCCCAGTTGGCCAGCAGCCGGTAATGCAGCCAGTATTGATTGATGGCGCCAAGTTCGAGTTTGAGGGCTTCGTTGAGGCGCGCGATGACGTCTTTATTGCCCTTCATGTGGAAGTGCTCCGCGAATGTTTTTGGCGCGTCAATACACGCCGTCCGCCACACCTAGCGCGCTAGGTCGAAGCTTGCAAACAATGGCGCGATCATAGTGCCGGGTTTTTGGGGCGTCGCGCTGTTTAAGCGGCGCGGGCTTTTTCTAGCGCCCGCAGGCGTTCGACGCGGCGGTCTTCGAGGCGGATCAGCTTGGCGCGGGCCTCGGCGAGAATGAACGGGCAGACGTGCGTCGTCGCGGCGAGCCGGTCCATGGCAGCGTAGATCGCGCCGACGGCGACGGGCGCGCAGGTGCAGCAGTGCATACGCTTATTGAGGTGACGGAAGACGACGCCCGGCGTTGGGATCGGCGCGTTGTCCGCGCACATGATCTCGGTAACGGCGAGCTCAATGTCTCGCGCCGTGATGACGGCGCACGAGCAGATAATCACGTGTCGTCTCCAATCAGAGGGGTTCAAGGCCCCAACATCGGATTCCCTTGCGGGCAATAGATCCCAGTATTGCGCGAAAACGTACACTTGCGTCAAGCCCGGCGGATGCCGCAGCCAAAACGATCGCGACACTGGTTAGAAATCTTCTAAATAACCAATCGTCATCCTCGAACGCGCTCGCCCCCTTGCGACGCGCGTTCGGGGATCCAGCATAAGGAGTGCCGAAGGCCCGATATTGCGTCTTGCGACACATTTTGCGCTGGATCCCCGGCCGTCGCTCAGGGCTCGGCCGAGGATAACGGAGGGCTGTAGACGCCGTGCCGGTTTGCCAGACGCCTCCCCATTTACGAGCTTCGACCACACACAATCTCGCGATAGGGTCCGCCGCGGACAGGGGACAGGGGGAAATTTTCGCGATGCAAGCAGACACGAAGACCAACCTCTCACCCGTCATCACCATCGGCGTGCTGTTTTTCATTTTCGGTTTCGTGACCTGGCTCAACGGTCCGCTGATCACCTTCGTCAAGCTCGCCTTCGACCTCGACGACGTCAACGCCTTCCTGGTGCCGATGGCGTTCTACCTGTCGTACTTTTTCCTGGCCTTGCCGTCGGCTGGCGTGTTGCGCCGCACCGGCATGAAACGCGGCATGGCGCTGGGCTTGTTCGTGATGGCCATCGGGGCGATGCTGTTCGGCCACTTCACGACGATGCGCGCCTATCCGGGCGCGTTGACGGGGCTGTTCGTCATCGGCGCGGGTTTATCGCTGCTGCAAACGGCGTCGAACCCGTACGTCTCGATTGTCGGGCCGATCGATAGCGCGGCGAGCCGCATCGCCGTCATGGGCATTTGCAACAAGTTTGCAGGCTTCTTAGCGCCGTTCGTGTTCGGCGCCCTGGTGCTCGGCGGACTTGATGATTTCGGTGCCCGCGTCACCGCCGCGCCATCGCCTGAGCTGCGCGAAGCCTTGCTCAGCACCTTTGCCGCGCAGGTGTACTGGCCGTACATGGTCATGGCGGCGCTGCTGGCGTTGCTTGGCGTCTGGATCGCACGATCCGGCTTGCCCGACATCATGCCGGCCGCCGTCAACGAAGATGCTGGCGCGGGCGGGGAGACAAAGAGCATCCTGAGCTATCCGCATTTGTGGCTCGGCGTGGCGGCACTGTTTTTGTACGTCGGCGTTGAGGTGCTGGCCGGCGACGCCATCGGCATCTACGGCGCGAGTTTCGGACTGCCGCTCGACGACACGCGGTTTTTTACATCCCTCACGCTGGCCGCGATGGTCATCGGCTACATCGTGGGGCTGCTGATCATCCCGCGTTTTGTGTCGCAGCAACGCTATCTCGCGATCTCCGCCGCGCTTGGCGTGCTGTTGACGTGCGGTGCCTATTTGACGAGCGGATATGTCTCCGTCGCGTTCATCGCCAGCCTCGGCTTTGCCAACGCCATGATGTGGCCGGCGATTTTTCCGCTCGCCATCCGCGGCCTCGGACGCCACACCGAAAACGGCTCGGCGTTCCTCATCATGGCGATTGCCGGTGGCGCGCTGATGCCCTACGCGTTCGCGGTTTTGAAACAGGGGATCGATTTTCAGTTGGCGTACGCACTGCTCGCCGTGCCGAGTTATTTGTTCATTCTGTATTATGGGCTGAGCGGCTGGCGGGCTGGGGCGTGACCCCACCCCTAACGTCATGGCCGCGGCGATGCAAAGCATCGCGCACCCGGCGGCCATCCACGACAAGCATCCGCGAAATGGATTTCGTAGATGCGTCCAGGCCGTGCCGCATCGCTAGTCGATCATGTGTTGATGCTTGTCGTGGGTCCCGTTCGGACTTCCGCGCATGTTCCATGCGCGGCAACGGGATGACGATGTGGATTGGGCGTGCCTCCATCACAGCACTGATCGTGCCCGCACCACAATTGTCATTCTCGGGCTTGCCTGCCCTCGGCGCATGCCGGGGGTCCCGAGGATCCATTCATCCGCTTACTGTGGAGTTTGCTAGACGATGGGTCCTCGGCATAAAGCCGAGGATGACAACGATGGGTGCGGCGGACGGCGCAACACGACCCCCTCACACCACCCGCAAAAATCTGACCTCCGTCTCGCCCCACGTCCGCTTATCGATCTCGGTTAACCCGGCGGGTAAGGTAAACGCGGCACCGCTGCGCTCCTCGACCACACACACCGCGTCAGACGTGAGCCAGGAGCCCTCCAGGAGGCTCGCAAGCGCTTTTTCAGCGAGCCCCCGGCCATAGGGAGGGTCGAGAAACGCGAGGCTGTAGAGGCCCAAATTTCCGGCCGGTCCGAGGGCGCAGGCGTCGCGCCTGAAAATGCGGGTTTCGCCCGTTAACCCAAAGGCTTCAACGTTGCGGCGAATGAGGGCGCGGGCGTCGGGGCCGTCATCGACGAACAGGCAATAGCTCGCGCCGCGCGACAGCGCCTCCAGCCCGAGCGCGCCGGTGCCGGCGAACAAGTCGATGACGCGGGCGCCATTCAAATCGAAACCTTCAATGCCGTGCTCAAGAATGTTGAACACGCTCTCGCGCACACGGTCGGACGTTGGCCTGAGGCCCTCATGCGCCGGTGCCGCGAGCGCGCGGCCGCGAAATTTCCCGGCGACGATCCTCATGACTTTTCCCCTCTCCCCGTCGCCCTCGATAGGGCGAACGGGGAGAGGGTGAGGGTGAGGGGCGGCAAATTGTTCGGTGCACGAGGCTGCCCCTCACCCTTCATTTTATGTCGCGTTCGCGACGGGCCCTCTCCCCGTAAAGGACGGGGAAACGGGGAATTTCTCGTTTGCCGCATCACCAGTCATCCCCATCGCGGTTGCTGGCCGCCTTGCCGCGCACGTGGCGCGCCTTGCGCTCTTCAGGGCTTTCGGCGAGACCGAACTGCTGCGCCAGTTTCGCGCCCAGATGTTCGGCCAGTGCGCGCCGCTTGACGGCCTCAATCGCACCCGGCGCCATGTCGAGCAGCTGGAACGGCCCGAACGACGTGCGGATCAGGCGGTTCACTTCCAGGCCGAGATGGCCAAGAATTTTGCGCACCTCACGGTTCTTGCCTTCGCGGATGGCGATGCTCAGCCACATATTGGCGCCTTGCACGCTGTCGACTGCGGCTTCGACCGGGCCATAATTCATGCCATCAATCTCGACACCGCCCTTGAGTTTTTCGAGATCGGCCGGCGTCACGCGGCCCTTGGCCCGGACACGGTAGCGTCGCAGCCAGCCGGTCGACGGCAATTCCATGTGCCGCGCAAGGCCGCCGTCGTTGGTCAGCAGCAGCAGGCCCTCGGTATTGAAATCGAGCCGCCCGATCGATATCACGCGCTCCATCTCGGGCGGCATTTTTTCAAATACCGTCGGCCGCCCCTGCGGATCGGCGTGCGTTGTGACCAAGCCCTTCGGCTTATGATAGCGCCACAGCCGCGCCGGTTCAGCCGTTGGCAGCGGGCGGCCATCAACGATGACTTTGTCGCTCGACGACACCTCGAACGCCGGCGTTTTCAGAAGCTTGCCGTTGACGCTGACGCGGCCATCTGCGATCCAGCGCTCGGCTTCGCGGCGCGAGCACAAGCCCGCACGCGCCATGGCCTTGGCGATGCGCATCGGTTCGCCAGGTTTCGTTTGGGCAGTGGGCGCGGCATCGCGCTCAGGCTTTTTGGGCGATTGCGGTTTGGCTATCGGTTTGGTGCGGTTGGATTTCATGCAGGCGAGCTTATGACACCGGCGGCAGCGTTAAGCCATATGGACCTCGCCCTCGCGGAAGGACGCGCCGCCGCAGCACGTGGCGAGGTGCCGGTCGGCGCCGTTGTCGTTGGGGCGGATGGCAAGGTGTTAGCGACCGCGGGAAATAGAACGCGCGAATTAAGCGATCCGACCGCGCATGCCGAGGTTCTCGCGATCCGGCAGGCATGTGTGACGCTTGGGTCGGAACGTCTGACGGGCTGCGATCTCTACGTCACGCTAGAGCCGTGTCCGATGTGCGCGAGCGCCATCTCATTCGCGCGCATCCGGCGTTTGTACTACGGCGCCAGCGATCCGAAGGGCGGCGGCGTCGAACACGGGCCGCGCATTTTCAATCAGCCGACCTGCCACCACGCGCCCGAGGTCTACGCCGGCATCGGTGAGGCCGCGTCATCGGCGATGCTGCGCACGTTTTTCAGCGAACGGCGTGAGGGCTGAAATCAAATTTCTCCAATTCTCCCGAAGTACGCCGTAAGCCAAAACTCCCTCTCCCCTTGGGGAGAGGGCCGCGGTGAGGGGGTCTTGAACTTTGGCGCAGAAGACCCCCTCATCCGGCCGCAAGACTTAGGCGCTCCGCGCCGGGCGGCCACCTTCTCCCCAAAGGGAGAAGGACAAGACGCAAACTACTTCGCATACCTCGCAAGCGCGAACGTCGAATAGCGCGACGGGCTGGGTAAGTTTTCCTTATCCGACAAGGCGGCGTTGAGCGCTTCGCCGATGTTGGTGCCATCATCGGCGCGGCGCACGGCGATGACGACGAACGGCCGCTGCCAGCTGGTGTCGGCGTCTTCGCAATTCGTGCAGACGTCGAGATAGCGGCCGAGGTTCAACGTCCACATCGGGATTTTATCATCGACCGTGCCGCGCACCCATTCAGCGATCCGGGCGGCGCGCAAACCGCCGCGCTGCACCTCGCGCTCGATCTCGCCTTCCTGGCTCGCAAGGCCGACCGCGATCAGCTCGCGTGCCGAGCCGAGGCCTTCGCGCAGTTGCGGCGCAAGCACCTCGTTCTCGATATCTTCGGCTGTCAGTTTCGTCTCGCCGCGCTCGAGTTCCGTCGTCGAACCCTTGATCCAGCCGTAGTTTTTGGTCAGCACCACGACATCGAACAGCGCGCGGCGGCCTGCCTTGTCGACGCCGTCGATCGGGAACACCAGCGTCCGCTCGTTCCAACGCTGGGCGACGATGCGCTGCAGCCCGGACTTGTCCTTCGAAACTGAAAAGAGCGCGTCCTTGATGACGAACATCGCAACGCCGGCCGTCAGCAGCAACGCTAAGCCGCCGATCATCGCCTCGTGCCCGGTGCCGAATAGGCGCGTCAGCCAATCGAGCCAGCCGCCGCGGCTGTAAGCGCGCTCGCCTTGCGAGAGGACGCCGCCGAGATCGGTGCGGCCGCGAAAGTTCGGGTCTGACTGTGCCATCGCTCACTGTCTCCTGACACGACGGCTTAGGCGCCGTCACTCATCGCCGGATTTTCGCGAACTGAGCCACTTTTTCAAGTTCTGTGCCAGTGCAGACTGACTTTTGTGGGCCCGTTCGCCCGCAGGATGGCGCGCGAGCGGCTTCTTTTCCGGGGGTGGCGGCTCGTGTGCCGCCTTTTTTGCAGCTGGCAGACTAGGCTCGTCCTTGTCCGCCTTGGTTTTCAGAGCGATATCGTTCAGGAACCGCGCGTCGTCGCCTTTCGCCAGCTGCGGGCTCGCGTCCGCAATCGCATCGAGCATTTCGCCGACCCACGCCCGCTCGGATTTGGCGAAATCGTTGAGCACGTACGGCGACACCGCATCCTTCGAGCCCGGATGGCCAATGCCGATCCGGACGCGCACGAAGTCGTTGCCGAGGTGCGCCGAGATCGAGCGCAGGCCGTTGTGGCCGGCGTTGCCGCCGCCAACTTTGACTTTGATTTTTCCGGGCAGCAGATCGAGCTCGTCGTGGAACACGACGACGGCGTCGGAATCGATTTTCAGAAACCGCACGGCGTCGCTGACCGCGCGGCCACTGTCGTTCATGAAGGTCTCAGGCTTGAGCAGCGTCACGCGCTGACCCCCAAGCGAGCCTTCCGAAATCAACCCGGAGAATTTCTTGTGCCAGGGCGAAAAGCCGTTGGCGCCGGCGATGCGCTCGACAGCCATGAAGCCGATGTTGTGGCGGTTGCCGGCAAACTTATCGCCGGGATTGCCGAGGCCGACGAACAGTTTCATCGCTGCTGCTGCTCACCCCTTGAGGTCGAACGGCCCGGCGCGAGTGGTCCCGCGCCGGGCCGGGCAAGCGATTTACTTTTTCCCAGCGGGCTTGGCAGCAGGCGCTGCCTTGCCGGCTGCGGCGGCTGGTGCCGCTTTGCCGCCCGCTGCTGGAGCTGCCTTGCCGCCCGCTGCAGGTGCCGCTGCCTTGCCGCCGGCGGCTGCCGCAGGGGCCGCCTTGCCGCCGGCTGCCGGTGCTGCCGCTGCAGCTGGCGCTGCCGGATCAACTGCTGCCGTCTCCGCTGTTGCTTCGTCGTCGCCCTTCAGAGCGCCGGCAATGGTCGCGATCGTGAAGTCGCGGCTCTTGATAACCGGCGAAATGCCATCCGGCAGTTTGACCGCCGAGATATGGATCGAGCGGCCGATCTCCAAGCCTGTGAGGTCGACTTCGAAGTGCTGCGGAATCTTGTCGTAGGGGCAGAACACTTCGACATCGTGGCGCACGATGTTCAAGACGCCGCCGCGCTTCAGTCCGGGCGACAAAAGTTCGTTGACGAATTTCATCGGGATCGAGACACGGATAACGCCGTCTTTGCCGACGCGCATGAAGTCGACGTGAAGCGGTACATCCTTAACGGGGCAAAGCTGGACGTCGCGCGCCAGCACGATGTGCTTCTTGCCATCGACATCGAGTTCGAACGCGGTTGCGGTGAACTGGCCTTTCACGACCTGCTTCCACAGCGCGTTGTATTCGAGTGCGATCGTCTCAGGCGTTTTGTTGTCGCCGTAAATCACGGCGGGTACATTTCCGTCGCGGCGTGCCTGGCGTGCGGCCCCCTTGCCTGCACGCGGGCGCGCCGAAGCCTTGAGCGGGATTAGCTCAGACATGGCATCGTCTCCGGGTGTTATGGGTCTTCCGACCATTCGAAAGAGCCAAAAGCCGCGAACCGGCCTCCAAGGGTGCCGTGCGGTGTCTCAAGATCAAATCGTGAGATTGCGGTTGTATAGCTGTGCCGCGGAGCGCGCGCAACCAGGGGCTGAGGTGTCTTTCGCGGGCAGTTTGCCGATTTTCGGCTCAGAATCGGCGGTAGCAAAGGGTATAGTCCCGACCCTGAGACATTAAGGCCCGGTTAGCCGGGCTTATGGAGCCGTGAATCCATGCCACGCCCGCCGGCCAAACGCCGATCCGCCGCCGACCAGGATAAAATCATCGTCGAAGCGCTGCGCGATGCGGGGCGCCCGGTCAGCGCCTACGAGCTGATCGAGCAGGTGCG
>JANNSR010000046.1:0-4438 GCA_031402935.1 Hyphomicrobium sp.
GATCTCGCCAGCCAGCACGACGACGCAGCCATTCCGCTGTCGCAGATCGCCGAACGCCAGCATTTGCCGTTGGCCTATCTCGAACAATTGTTTGTGCCGTTGCGCCGCGCCGGGCTCGTCGATAGCGCGCGCGGCCGCACGGGCGGTTATCGCTTGGCGCGGCCAGCATCAGAGATTTCCGTCAGTGCGGTTATGGCCGCGGTGGAAGAAGAAACCCAGTTCACGCGCTGCGCCGACAATGACCCGCGTTGTTCGCTGTCGACGCCGTGCCTGACGCATGGGTTGTGGCAGACGCTTGGCGACGTGACGTCGAAATTTTTCGACTCCGTAAGTCTGGCCGATGTCGTTGGGGGTGCGGATCGCCCGCATGTCACGCGCGCAACGCCCGCGCGCACCTATCTCGATTACAACGCCACGGCGCCGCTGCATGCCAACGCCAGGGCGGCGATGGTTGCGGCGCTCGACGCGGCCGGTAATCCCTCGTCGGCGCACGCCGAAGGGCGGGCCGCACGAGGCATCATTGAAGCGGCGCGGATCAGCGTGGCGCGGCTTGTTGGTGCGAAGCCTTCAGAAGTCGTGTTCACCAGCGGGGCGAGTGAAAGTAACGCCTGGGTCATGGCGCAGCCGTGGGATACGATTTTTGTTTCCGGTATCGAACATGATTCCGTTCTGGCGCCTGCGCGCAGCAACGGCGCCGGGATCGTTCCGCTGTTAGCGGCGAGCGATGGCGTCGCGCGTGTCGAGGAGATCGCTGAGCGCGTTTTCCGTTCAGGAGTTCACGGCCGCGCGCTGGTTGCCCTGCAGATGGCCAACAATGAAACCGGCGTCATCCAGCCGGTTGCTGAAACCGCCGCCTTCGCGCGCGAGCACGGCATTTTCAGCCATACCGACGCGGTGCAGGCCGCGGGCCGCATTGCAATCGATTTTGCAAGCCTCGGTGTCGATACGTTGAGCCTGTCGGCGCACAAGCTCGGCGGACCGAAGGGCATCGGTGCGCTTGTCATTCGCGACCATCTCGATCTCGCGCCGCTCATTCGCGGTGGCGGGCAGGAGCGGCGGCGGCGTGCGGGCACGGAAAATCTCAGCGCCATCGCAGGCTTCGGTGCGGCGGCAGAAGCAGCACTTGCAGACCTTGCGAACGTCGCGCGCATCGCGGCGTTACGCGACGAACTCGAACGGGACGTGCGCGCGATCGCGCCCGAGGCCATCATCATCGGGCAAGGCGCGCCGCGGCTGTGCAATACGAGCGCGATCGGTATGCCGGGCAAGCTCGCCGAGACGCTGGTGATCCGGCTCGATCTTGCGGGCGTTGCCGTCAGTGCCGGGTCCGCATGTTCGTCGGGCAAGGTTGGCCGCAGTCATGTGCTCGAGGCCATGGGTCTTGGACCTGAAGGTATTGGGCCTGAGATTTCGGGCAGCACGATCCGCGTTAGCCTTGGGCCGGCAACAACGCGCGAGGATGTCGCGGCGTTTTTGGCGGCCTGGAAGACAATCGCCGCCAAGGCGGCACGCGCCGCTTGAGGTTTTGGAATTGAAATGGCCGCTGACGCGGCACCGTTGGAGACGAGATAGAAATGGCCGCAGTTCAGCAGACGATCGATCAGGTCAAGACGATCGATGTCGACCAGTATAAGTACGGTTTTGAAACCAAGATCGAGAGCGTGAAAGCGCCGAAGGGTCTGGACGAATCGACCGTGCGCTACATCTCGGCGCAAAAGAACGAACCTGCGTGGATGCTCGAATGGCGGCTTGAAGCGTTCACGCGCTGGAAGGCGATGACGGAGCCGACGTGGGCCAAGGTTCACTATCCGAAAATCGATTTCCAGGATCAGTATTATTACTCGGCGCCGAAATCGACGACGGGCCCATCGAGCTTGGCCGACGTCGATCCGGAGTTGCTCGCGACCTACAAGAAGCTTGGCATTCCGCTGAAGGAACAGGAAATTCTGGCTGGCGTGACGTCGCCGCGCGTCGCGGTGGACGCGGTGTTCGACAGCGTGTCGGTGGTGACGACGTTCAAGGACGAGTTGAAAAAGGCGGGCGTCATTTTCTGCTCGTTCTCGGAAGCCGTGCGCGAGCACCCGGAGCTGGTGAAAAAGTATCTAGGCTCCGTCGTGCCGCAGTCGGACAACTATTACGCGGCGCTGAATTCGGCGGTGTTTTCGGACGGGTCGTTCGTCTACATCCCCGAGGGCACGCGCTGCCCGATGGAATTGTCGACGTATTTCCGCATCAACGAAAAGAACACCGGCCAGTTCGAGCGCACGCTGATCATCGCCGATAAGGGCGCGTTCGTGTCGTATCTCGAGGGTTGCACGGCGCCGATGCGGGATGAAAATCAGCTGCACGCGGCTGTCGTTGAACTCGTCGCGCTCGATGATGCCGAGATCAAGTATTCAACCGTGCAGAACTGGTATCCGGGCGACAAGAACGGCAAGGGCGGGATTTACAACTTCGTGACCAAGCGCGGCGACTGCCGCGGCCATCATGCCAAGATTTCGTGGACCCAGGTCGAGACCGGCTCGGCGATCACGTGGAAGTATCCGAGTTGCATCCTGCGCGGCGATTACTCGCGCGGCGAATTCTACTCGATCGCGGTGTCGAACGGCTATCAGCAGGTCGACAGCGGCACCAAGATGATCCACTTAGGGAAAAATTCCTCAAGCCGGATCATCTCGAAGGGCATTGCCGCCGGGCATTCGCAGAATACCTACCGCGGTCTGGTGTCAGCGCATCGCAAGGCGACGGGCGTGCGCAACTTCACAAACTGCGACTCGTTGCTGATCGGCGACAAGTGCGGTGCGCATACGGTGCCGTATATCGAGGCCAAGAATTCGAGCGCGCATTTCGAACACGAGGCGACGACGTCGAAAATCTCCGACGACATGCTGTTCTATTGCCAGCAGCGGGGCCTATCGAAGGAAGAAGCGATTGCGCTGGTCGTCAACGGCTTCGTCCGCGACGTGCTGCAGCATTTGCCGATGGAATTCATGGCGGAAACGCAGAAGCTGATCGGGATTTCGCTGGAAGGATCGGTCGGATGATCGGCACCCCCACCACACCCACAATGTCATCCTCGGGCTCGTCCCGAGGATCCATTCATCCTCTTGCACCAGCTTTTGCTGCACGATGGATCCTAGGCACAAGGCCTAGGATGACACCGGTTGAAACGCAAACGCTGATCTGGATTTCGCTGGAAGGGAGTGTGGGGTGACCAACTCAGACTCGCCACTCGAAAGAGCTTTCACAACGGCACGGCAAACTTCTGCGAAACGTGAATGGTTCTCGTATCCGATCGATCGAACCGCAGGTGAAGCCATCGATGGCCCCTTAGATGCATTGTTGTCTCGGCTGGAGTCGGAAGCCACGTTCCTTGAACGGTTCGGGCTAAAGGCCAGAAGGACTGCGTATTGGGTCATCCTCGACCATGCTGAAAAGCGTAGCTTCATCAAGATCGGTCGTGTCGTCGATGCGCGCGTATGGCACATCGAGACGGAACGAGCAAATTTTAGCGCCCCAATTGCAATCGATGACTGCTTGGAAGCAATCGGCGAGATCCTCGAATTCATGGTTCGAGAGAAAACTCTTAAACATGCGAATTCAACTGGGAAATAGCGAAATGCTCGAAATCAAGAACCTGCACGTGAAGCTCGAGGATGAGGACAAGGTGATCCTCAAGGGGCTTTCGCTGAAAGTGCCCAAAGGCGAAGTGCACGCCATCATGGGTCCGAACGGCTCGGGCAAGTCGACGCTCGCGTACGTGCTAGCGGGCCGCGCCGGATACGAAGTGACGGACGGCGACATCCTGTGGAATGGCGAGAGCATCCTCGACATGGAACCCGACGTGCGCGCCGCTAAGGGCGTGTTTCTCGCGTTTCAGTATCCGATGGAAATTCCGGGCGTCGCCGGGCTCACGTTCCTGCGCACCGCCGTCAACGCGGTCCGCAAGAAACGCGGCCAGGAAGAGATGACGACGCCGGGCTTCATGAAGTACGTCAAGGAACAGGCTGCCAAACTCAACATCGACGTCGAGATGTTAAAGCGCCCCGTTAACGTCGGCTTTTCGGGCGGCGAAAAGAAGCGCTCGGAAATTCTGCAAATGGCCATGCTTGAGCCGACGCTGTGCGTGCTCGACGAAACCGATTCCGGTCTCGATATCGACGCGCTGCGCATCGTGTCCGACGGCGTCAACGCCTTGCGGTCGAAGGACCGCGCCTTCCTGGTCATCACGCACTATCAGCGGCTGTTGAACTATATCGTGCCCGACAAGGTGCACGTTCTCTTCGACGGCAAGATCCAGAAGACGGGCGGCAAGGACCTGGCGCTCGAACTCGAAAAGTCGGGCTATGCCGGCTACAGCGGCAAGGCAGCGTGACATGACGATCGCGATTATGAAAACCAAGGCCGAGCAGGCGCTCACGGAAGCGTTTGAGAAGGC
>JANNSR010000047.1:0-23458 GCA_031402935.1 Hyphomicrobium sp.
GGCATCGAGAACGGGTTGTGCGAAAAGTCGATCTTCTTGTCTTCCTCGTTCCACTCGTAGAACGGGAAGTCGACGATCCAGGCGAGCGCGAACTGATCTTCTTTTAAAAGTTTCAGTTCCTGACCAACGCGATCGCGCGCGAGACCGGCGAACTTGTAGAATTTCGCCGGATCGCCAGCGGTGAAGAACACTGCATCGCCTGCCCCTAGTCCAAGCTGGGCACGAAGGGCTTCAGCTCGCTCGGGTCCAAGGTTCTTACCCACGGGACCGCTGGCCTCCGGCGGCAATTCTTGCCAATTGAAGGGGCGCGTTTTCAATATCCCTCCGCCGTCGGGATTTAAAATCTGCGTCGTCGATTCTGGCCAGAGCGCGCGGAAAAAGATGTATGCAAGCCCCGGCTGGCCTTCGCCTTGCGCCCAGCCGTTCATGCGGTCGCAGAAGGCGCGCGATCCGCCGGTCGGCGCGGGGATGGCCCAGACGCGGACTTTCGGGTCTTTTTCGATCATGCCCGCGAACACCTTGAAGCCCGAGCCGCGGAAGTGCTCGGTTACGTCCTGCATCTCGATCGGGTTGCGCAAATCGGGTTTGTCGGAACCGTATTTAGCGATCGCTACTTCGTGTGGAATGCGCGGCCATTTTTTGGTGACGGGTTTGCCGCCGGCGAATTCCTCGAACACGTTGGTGAGGATCGGTTCCATGGTCTCGAATACATCGTCCTGCTCGACGAAGCTCATTTCGACATCGAGTTGGTAGAACTCGCCCGGCAAGCGGTCGGCGCGCGGGTCTTCGTCGCGGAAGCACGGCGCGATCTGGAAATAGCGGTCGAAACCGGAGACCATCAACAGCTGCTTGTACTGCTGCGGCGCCTGCGGCAGGGCGTAGAATTTACCCGGGTGAATGCGCGACGGCACAAGGAAGTCGCGGGCGCCTTCCGGCGACGATGCGGTCAGGATCGGCGTCGGGAATTCATGGAAACCGGCATCGTGCATGCGCCGCCGGATCGACTTGGTGATCTCAAGGCGCTTCATGATGATGCCGTGCAGCGTCTCGCGGCGCAGATCCAAAAAGCGGTATTGCAGGCGCAGGTCTTCCGGATAATCGGGTTCGCCGAACACCGGAACGGGGAGTTCCTTCGCTGCTGACAGCACTTCGATCTCGGTGGCGTAAAGTTCGATATCACCCGTCGGCAGCTCGGCGTTGGTTGTACCTGCGGGGCGCTCACGCACCTTGGCGTCGACGCGGATGACCCACTCCGATCGCACGGCTTCGGCAGTCTTGAAGGCTTTGCTGTCTGGGTCGGCAACGATCTGCGTCAGGCCGTAGTGATCGCGGAGATCGAAAAACAGCAAGCCGCCGTGGTCACGCACACGGTGCACCCAGCCCGACAGGCGCACAGCTTTGCCGACGTCGCTTTTGCGTAAAGCGCCGCAAGTGTGCGAACGGTAACGGTGCAGTTTCGCCTCGGCCATTGCCGGTCATCCTCGTCGAATTTAATTGGAAATCGACGCGGAAAAGCGCATGCCGGGGTGCGAAAGTCAAGCTTCCGGGGTGTGGTGGGAAGGTGCCGGTCTAGAGCACCAAACCGGTGGCGGCGAGGCCGAAAAGGCGGCGCAGTTCGATATGAAAATCTTCGGCGCTAGCGCCTGCCGTGTTGGCCGTGACGTTGGCGCAATCGCAGTTCGTGTGTGCTTAGCGCCAGCCAAACGCAAAGAATGAGTGATTTATAGGGGTGCGCCTGGAAGACGCCCCGCCTGAGAGGCGACAAGGCCGGTTTCATGCGCTATAGGCCTCCCGCCATGCAGCTCATCACCGATACCTCAGACCTTCAAAAGTTGTGCGACCACCTCGCAACCTGCGCCTTCGTGACCGTCGATACGGAATTTCTTCGTGAACAAACATTCTGGCCGCAACTGTGCCTGATCCAGCTTGCCGGCGACGGCGCCGAAGCCATCGTCGATCCAATGGCAGCGGGGCTTGATCTCGCGCCGTTCTACCGCCTGATGGCCAACGAAGCCGTCGTCAAGGTGTTCCACGCCGCCCGCCAGGACATCGAAATCGTTTACACCAAAGCCGGTGTCGTGCCGCACCCGGTGTTCGATACGCAGGTCGCCGCCATGGTCTGCGGCTTCGGCGAGAGCATAAGCTACGTAAATCTCGTCAAGCGCATCACCGGCGCCGATATCGACAAATCCTCGCGCTTCACCGATTGGAGCCGCAGGCCGCTCAGTGAAAAGCAGCTTGTCTACGCGCTCGGCGATGTCACGCATCTGCGCGACGTGTATTTGCATTTGCAAGGCAAGCTCGACGCCAGCGGCCGCACGCCGTGGCTGGTCGAGGAGATGGCGATCCTGACCGACCCGGCGACCTACGATACCGACCCTGAAAAGGCGTGGCAGCGGTTGAAGCTGCGCGTCAAAGGCCGCAAGTCGCTCGCAGTTTTGGTTGAACTCGCATGCTGGCGCGAACGCTTGGCGCAGGCGCAGGACGTGCCGCGCGGCCGGATACTGCGCGACGAAGCGCTCTACGATATCGCCAACCAGATGCCAGCAACGACGGAGGCGCTTGGCCAGTTGCGGACGCTGTCGGATGGGTTTGGCCGCTCGAGCCGCGCCAAAGACATCATCGACGTCGTCAAGGCCGGGCTCGAGCGGGACACCAAGACGCTGCCGAAAATCGATCGCAGCGACGCTCTATCGGCGGAAGCGACAGCAACGCTCGAACTGTTGAAGGTGCTGCTCAAATCGGCGGCGGCACAGCATGGCGTGGCGCCACGCATTATTGCCGATTCCGACGATCTCGAAATGCTGGCGACCATTGATGAGCCCGATATTCTGGCACTGCAAGGCTGGCGGCGTACTCTTTTTGGGGAGGCGGCGCTGCGGTTGAAGCGCGGAGAACTGGCCTTGACCCTCATCGACGGCGAGGTTCGCGTGGTGCCGGCAACGGTGTCCGCGTAACGCCTTACAGCCGGCTTATTTGCGGCCTGGATCGTAGCTGTGCTTCTGGCGCCATTCGGAAAAGAAGTACGACAGCTTTTCGTCGATATCGTCGGGGAGCATTATCCTGACAGTGACGAGTTCATCGCCGTGGCCGCCGGCTTTGGTGCGCACACCTTTGCCTTTGAGCCGAAACGTCTTGCCCGAACTCGTGCCCTTGGGGATCGACAGCTGCACGCGGCCAGAGACAGTCGGCACCTCGATGCGGCCACCCAGCACGGCTTCATCGATCGTGATCGGCAGCTCGATCAGGATGTCGTCGCCCTGACGTTTGAAGTCGGGATGCGGCTTGATCTTGATCTCGACGAGGGCGTCGCCAGCTTCCAAACCGCCATGCCCCGGCGCACCCTTACCCTTGAGACGCAAGACCTGCCCGTCTGTCACTGCTTCCGGTACAGCGAGGTCGAGCACGCCGCCCTCGGGCAATGTCACGCGTTTGCGCGCGCCTGAGATGGCTTCCAAAAAATCGATCTCAAGCGAATAGCGCAGGTCCTGGCCGCGAACGTCGCGACGGCCCTGAGGTCCACCGCCCCCGGCCGCGCGCCCTGCGCCGAAGACATCGGAAAAGATACCTGAGAAACCGAAGTCTTCGAAGTTGGCGGTTTGCGCCCGGCGATGCTGTCCGCCGCCCGGCTGCGGCCGCCAGCGCGGACCGGCCGGATCGCCCTTGGCGTCGATCTCGCCGGCGTCGTATTGGCGGCGCTTAGTGGCGTCGCTGAGAATATCGTTGGCAGCTGTGATTTTCTTGAAGCGCTCGACGGCGCTAGCGTTCCCCGGATTGACGTCGGGGTGATGTTCCTTGGCGAGCTTGCGGAAGGCGCGCCGGATCTCCTCGTCTGAAGCGCGCCGCGACACGCCCAGAATGTCATAGAGAGTGTCGGCCATGCCTGAGGTCTTCTATCCGCCGTCGTTTGTGTCAGCGCTGTTTATATCAGAACTTTGCCGCCGCAAGCCACAGATTGGCGGTACGGGGCATCGAAGGGATTATCAGGGCCGCCCAATGCGGATTTCGGGCGTTTTTCCGACAAGCCCGGCAAGAACCTCGAAGCGGCGGCGTAAACGTTCGCCGTCGAGCCCAGCGTAGGTTTTGGGGATCGCAAGCACCAGCGCGCCGTTGTCGTAGCTCAGCGACGTTTCGTCAATCACGCCGGCCATGCCGATCGACATCATGTGGGCGGTTCGCACGGCAGCGCCGACGATGCGTGCGCGGCGCTGAATGCGCTTGCCAACTAGGTTCTTCAACCGGGCCGACAGAACGGCGTCGTCGATCTCGGCGGTCTCGTGGCGATGAAAGACCGAGAGCGCCAGGAAAATCCGGCCCGGATGATCGACGCCCGCGAGCCCGGCATGCGCAATCGTATTGAGGCTTTGCTCACCGCGATAATCCGGATGAGCGCGCCAGCCGACATCGGACAGCAGGCAGGCAGCGTGCCGCAGGCGGCGCTCGTCGGGTGTTTCCTCTAGGGCTGGATCGGCGAAAAGCTGGTCGGTCCAGCGGCACAGTTCGCGCGCGTGATCGACCGAGCGCGATCGCAGCTCTGCGTAGTCCTCGCAGAAACTCAAAAGCGGATCGCGGCGGCGCTCATATACGGGCAGGAGGCCGTAGATGTAGCCTTCGCGGATGCCGAACACGGAAAACACGACCTGGCTCGGCTTCATCAGACGCAACAGGCGTTCGAGCACGAGTGCGCCGTAGGGCAAAACTTCGCGGCGGGCGCGCGCGATCTCGGAGTAGCCGGACAGTGTCTGCGGTTTTTTCGAGCGGCGGACCGATTCTGAAAACTCGAGCGCGTCCTTGGCGCTGACTTGATAACCATGCATGACGCGCAGCGGATAGCGGGTCTGCTCCATGTGCAGTTTGGCCAGCGCACGCCAGGTGCCGCCAACGGCGTAGAATGTACGGCCGCGTCCCTGCTGCACCCACGGCAAGGTTTCAAGCGCCGCATCAATGACTTCGGCGGCCTTTTCAAGCCTATCGCCCGTCGTATCGATCAGCCTCAAGCCGCCGAGGGGGAGGGTCGCCGCTTCGCGTAGCTTGTCGCCTGCCAGATCGATCAGTTCGAGACTGCCGCCGCCGAGATCGCCGGCAATGCCGTCCGCATCAACGAAGCCCATCATGATGCCTTGCGCGGCGAAGCGGGCTTCCTTTTCGCCCGGCAAGATTTCGATTGTTGTGCCGGCCGCCTTCTCGCCGCGACGGATGAACTCCGCGCCGTTTTTCGCTTCCCGTACGGCCGCCGTGGCGATGGCCTTGAGGTTTTTGACGCCGAGCACACGGGCAATGGTCTTGAAGCGTGTCAGCGCTAAGATCGCGCGATCGACAGCGTCGCCGCCGAGGCTGCCGGTTGTCGCCACCGAACGCCCCAACCCGCACAACACTTTCTCGTTGAACAGCGGCGTCAGCGCCCGCACCGCGCCCTCATAGACGACAAGGCGCACCGAGTTGGAACCGATGTCGATGACACCGATCGGCTCAAGTTCCGACCGGCGTCCATCGGCGCCAAAAAGTTCCTTCAACCGCGACACGCACCCATCCTTGCCGGTTACCGCGCTTGTGTGAAGCTCGGCGGGAAATCTTCTTTCAACGATTTGCCGCGGCCCGACAGTGACGGATTGGTCATGAAATACTTATGCGCGTTGAAGGGCTCGACGCCGGCAGCCGGTTCGATGCGCGTTGAAGAGCCGTCGGCGTTGATGCGCCAGCTTTGCTGATTGTCCGTCAAGTTGGCGACCATAATCTGATTCAAGACCTGCTCGTGTACGGTCGGGTTCTTGATTGGCAACATGGCCTCGACCCGGCGGTCGAGGTTGCGCGGCATCATATCGGCGGAGGAGATGTAGACGGCGGCCTTGGGGGACGGCAAGGGGCCGCCGTTGCCGAAACAGTATATTCGGGCGTGCTCGAGAAAGCGGCCGATGATACTTTTGACGCGAATGTTGTCGGACAAGCCTGGAATGCCGGGCCTTAAGCAGCATACGCCGCGCACGATGAGCTCAATCGGCACGCCTGCCGCGCTCGCCTCGTAAAGCGCCGTGATGATCTGAGCATCGACGAGCGAATTCATTTTCATCCAGATGCCGCTTGGCTGACCGGCGCGTGCGTTTTTAGTTTCGTCGGCAATGTGCGTCATGATCCGGTTGCGGATGCCGTGCGGGCTTGCAGCCATGCATTCGAGTTCTGCCGGTTCGCCATAGCCGGTGACAAAGTTCAAAATCCGCGTCACGTCGCGCACGATCGACGGATCGGTCGTGAACAATGACAGGTCGGTATAGATGCGCGCCGTCTGCGGGTGATAGTTGCCGGTGCCGATGTGGCAGTAGGTTGTCAGATCGGTGCCCTCGCGGCGGACGATCAAGCCGAGCTTGGCGTGGGTTTTCAACTCGGTGAAGCCGTAGACAACGTGAACACCGGCGCTTTCAAGGTCGCGCGCCCAGCGGATATTGGCGGCTTCGTCAAAACGGGCTTTCAGTTCGACCACGGCCGTTACCGATTTGCCGGCTTCGACCGCTTCTTTGAGGGCCTGCACGATCGGGCTGTCGCGTGACGTGCGATACAGCGTCCACTTGATCGCCATGACGTTCGGGTCGGCAACCGCTTGGCGCAAATACTGCACGACGACGTCAAAACTTTCATACGGATGATGGACGACGATGTCCTTCTTGCGGACAGCTGCAAAGCAATCGCCGCTGAACTCGCGTATGCGCTCTGGAAAGCGGATCGTAAACGGCTTGAACATCAAGTCCGGGCGATCGGGCACGATCAGTTGCGAGGTATCGGCCAGCGCCAAAAGCCCGTCTTTTACGAACACGCTTTCGTCGCGAACCTCAAGTTCCTCAATCACGAACTTGCGCAGCCGCTCCGGCATCCGGGCTTCGAGTTCGAGGCGGATGACGTTGCCGCGTCGTCGGCGCTTCAGTTGCGATTCATACGAGCGGACCAGATCTTCGGCTTCTTCTTGCAACTCGATATCGCTGTCACGCAGCACCCGGAACGCGCCTTGGCTCTTGATATCAAAACCCGTGAAGAGTTCGGCGAGAAACATGCCGATGACCGATTCGAGCTGCATGAAACGGATTTCTTTCGGCCTCTCTGGATCAGCTTCCAGGCGGATGAACCGGTCGAGCTGGCCGGAAATCGGGATCAGACCATTCATGGCTTTGGCGTCGGTGCGGCGCTGCATCTCGACGACGATCGTCAGACCCTTGTTCAAAATGAACGGAAACGGATGCGCCGGGTCGGCGGCGATCGGCGTCAGAATCGGGAAGACGTGAGTGAGGAACAGCTTTTCGAGCCAGTCGCGGTCGCGCGCCGAGAGGTCGTCGGGTTGCACGACATGAAGACCGGCAACTGCCAGTTCGCCTTTCAAAACGTGCCAGGTGCTGAGCTTGTCGGCGACGAGACCGGCGGCGAACTTGTTGATGGCGGCGAGCTGTTGCGCCGGCGTCAGGCCATCCTGCGACAGGGTCGAAACGCCCGCCTTGACTTGCCCGTAAACGCCGGCGGCGCGGACCATGTAGAATTCATCGAGGTTCGAGGCCGAGATCGACAAAAACCGCAGGCGTTCGAGCAGCGGGTGATTGCGATTGCCCGCCTCTTCCAGAACGCGGCGGTTGAATTGCAGCCATGACAGCTCACGGTTGTAGAAGCGCTCCGGCCCAGTGGGCGCCGCTTGAGGTTCGATTTTGCCGTTGGTCTTGGTGCGCGTCATGGCCATTTGGTGCTCCTGCTCCCACTCTACGGCACAGGCATTACGGTCGAATGTAACACACACATGACAGAGGAAACCCCGAGCTTCACTGGGAATTTTCCTCGGTCCCCAAGGCCTGCAGCGCTGCGGCAGCAACGGCCCGGGTGACGCCGCGCTGGACGCTCAGCGCCTGGCGGTCAACCTCGGCAACCAGGCGGCGTGCCCCTTCCATGGACCGCTCCATTCGCAAAAGTAGGTAAGCGATGATTTGCGGATCGACGCTCAACTGCCGGTCGGCGAACAGCTTGACGAGGACGGCCCGCAGCAGCGCGTCGTCGGGCCGCGCTATGACGGTGAGGGGTAGGGCCTTGAGCCGGGACGCAAGATCGGGCAGGCGGATCGCGAGATCGCCCGGCGCCGCACGCGACGTCAGCAACATCGCGAGCCGCTGCTCCTTGACGAGATTGAGCATGTGGAACAGCGCGGCTTCGTCGCGCGTCGCTCCAATATCTTCGATGACAAGGGCGCGATGCGCGGCAAGTACTGGCACGCCTACCGTTTCGAGTTCGGAAGCGTTGGCAATCGTCGCGCCCGAGCGCAGCCGCCAGACGTTGGCAAGGTGGCTCTTACCGCATCCTGCCGGGCCAGAGATCACGGCCGCGCCAACCGGCCAATCGGGCCAGCGATCGACCAGCGCCACCGCGGACGCGTTCGAATCCGAGACCAAAAAATCTCCAAGTTCAAGCGCCGCGCGATGCGGAAGCTCGAACACAAGCTGTCGCGCGGGCGTGGTCATGCCGTCATCCTGTCTCGTGCCTTAGCCCGCAGCGCCATCACGGCCCTGATAGACGGATGAACTCAGATACGTCTGCAATCCAAAGCGCACAAGTACGCCAATTGCGGCGGCCACCGGGACGGCGACCAACAGGCCGACAAAACCGAACAAATAGCTGAACGTCAAAAGTGCGAAGATCAGCCAAACCGGATGCAGGCCGATTTTCGAGCCGACGATCATCGGACTGAGAACCGCCGCATCAAGTGCCTGTCCGGCGAGGAATACGCCCGGCACCAACAGCACGGACATTACGTCAGGCCAATACTGCACGACCGCGAGCGATGTCGCGATGATGAGGCCCAGCGCCCAGCCTGCAAACGGAATGAAGCTCAACATGCCGGTCAGCAATCCAACAAGAAGACCGTACCGCAGACCGAGTGCGCTGAGCGCGGCGGCGTAAAGGATCGCCAGGATCAGACACACCGCGCCCTGACCGCGAATGAAAGCCGAGACGCGGCTATCGATGTCGCTAGCGATCTGGCGGATTTGCGGCGCGGTCTCGCGCGGCAGCCAGCTGTCGAGTTTGGCCAGCAGTTTCGGCCAGTCAAGCAGGGCGTAGAAGAACACCAGCGGCGTCACCAGCATCAGTGAAAAGAAGTTGAACGCCGCCGTGCCTTGGCTCCACAGTGACTGCGCCAGCGACGTCGCGAGCCCAGGCAGCGCGTCCGTAATGCTGGTCAACGTGCGGCCGACGGCCTGCTCGGCTTCGGGGAACCGCGAACCGAGACGCTCGCGCGCCATGCCTTCGATTGCAGCTCGGAAACGCTGCATTTCGCCGGGAAGGGCTTCGATCAGCCCCGCTGTCTGTTGCGCCAGAACCGGTAAGACAAAGATGACGGCGGCAACAATCAGACACGCCGAAACAATGAGCAGCAGCGCCGCCGACAGCCAGCGCGGAATACCCATCGCACTCAAGGCGTCAACAAGCGGATTGAGAAAGTAGGCGAGCGCCAGCCCGACAACAAATGGCAGCAATACCGGTGCCAGTAGCTGAACACCAAACGCTAGAACAACGGCTGCCGCAAGCCAAAATAGAACATGCCGCTCGAACTGCATTCTGCGTCCCCAATGACCTACGTAAGACATACCACCGGCGCTACGCCGCAGACATCAGGATTTCGATCCCGTCGATTCAAACAGCGTCATATGCCGCAGCCAGACGCGCAAATACGCCGCAAGCGAGGCAGTCGTGGTTGCAGCCGTCAGCCATGTCAGCACCAGCACGGGGCCCTTGAGGCGCAGACCAAAAGCTTCGTCCGCCAGCACGGTCGCGGCCAGCACGATCTGGGCGACCGTGTTCATTTTGCTGACCGTCAGCGGTTTCATGGGCGTTGGATGATTGAGCAGCCACGACAGAACGATCGCAATGATGATCAGCACGTCGCGCGAGACCACGAGAATAACGAGCCACGACGGCAGCCTGTAGGTCACGCCGAGCGCGATGAAGATGCAAACGATCAGGAGTTTGTCGGCAATCGGATCGAGATAGGCGCCAAGCTCGGTTTCCCAATGATAACGCTTGGCGAGAAAGCCATCGACGGCGTCGGAGATTCCAGCAACGACGAAAGCGAGGAATGCCGCCTGCAACTGGCCCGACAGCAAGAGCCAGAATACGACGGGGACGAGGATCACACGGCCGAGCGTAATGAGGTTTGGTATGCTCACGCCGAAGGGTTCCTGAATTCTCAGCTCACGCGCTCCATCGCCTTGCAGGTCTTGGAGTCCGGGCGGACCCTACCCTTTCGGCCTTCGCGCCGTCGAGTGCGTTGAAGTCGGCAACAGACAAATGTCTGCGTACAAATCGAGCGCGCAGCCAAAGACACCGCGTGGCGCGCGTGAAATGTCGATTGCTATCAATAAGATGACCGCAGCGTCCAGCCCGTGCCGGCATTGACAAGGCTCAAGCCCCGGCCACCGACGGCGTTGGCGAGGCCCTGAGCGCCGCCCGGAAACCGCAATGCTACATCGGCGTTGCGGGCCGACATGGTCGAGATATCGACGTCTTCGACGCCGGGCGTGTCGAGCAGCTGCGTGCGCATGTCGTTCCACTGCGCCAGGCTGTTGAACTCGGCGATGAAGGCGACGCGCTCGCCAGTGCCGCTGTTTGATGACGACGCGCCACCGGCAGACCAAGCGGGCGCGGCAGCCATCGATTGCCCGCCACTTGCCGACTTGGCGAATTTCCAGCGGCCTTCCAGCACGCCGAGCGCGACGACGGCTGCAAGCTCGGAGGCGTAAGCGACATCGCCACTGGCGATCCGGTAGGTGCGCTTGAGCAGGATCGGCCCCGTCGCGTCTTGGCCGGCGAGCGTGATGACGATTTTCTTGGCCGCAAGATCGGGCTCGGCGATGGCGAGTACGACCAGGTCGGTCCGGTATTCGCTCGCCAGGATGCGCATCCCGTTTTCGTCGCCATTGACCATCATGGTGACGGTGTCGTTGTGAATGACGGGTTTAAGGCTCTCGAGTTTGACGGGCGTCAGCGTGTGATCGAGATCGAGGCCGGCCCACGCCGCACGCCAGGCGCCTGTGTCATTTTTCGACTGCGCCGGATTTCCCTCCCGCGTCACGGTGACGATCGTGACGGGCTCTGCCTGCTGTTCGACAAACGGAATACCTTCGCGGACGAGCACGGAGCGCACGGCATCGGCCTGGAACGAAAAATCGAGGCTGGCGATGTAGTCGGTCGACGAGTTGCGCTCGGACCGCACCGCGACTCCAGACACAAGATCGGAGGCTTTGACGGCGCTGAGCCGCGACAATTGCTTGTAGGCCGTGACCGGCACGATACGCTTCAGGAGCGAGCGGAACGCCGCCTGCTGGCCGTCGGCGAGGGCCTTTTCCTTGGCGGCGACAGCGTTGGCGTCGCTCGCTTCAACCGGATAGTTGGCAACCGTGAAGGCCTTGTCGGCGCCGGCCGCAACCGCAACTGCGGCGCTGAACGCCAGCATCGCAACCGCGACGGCAGTGATATGGCCCTTGGCGCCCATGTCTCCGATTTGTCCCCATTCCGCGCGCTGTTGAGGCGGGCGAACGTTGCCGCACACCCGCTCAGCTGCTACGACCCCCATCTCTGATTGGCAATGGGGCAAAAGTGAGTTTAAGGCCTCGCGCGACGGCTGCGCGGCCCGCTGCTTCGGCCATGCCAACCCACTCACGCGCACGAGGACACATGTCGGCCGCAGGCAGCCCAGATTCCAAGCCAAAATCGAAGCCTATCACCTACCGCGACTCCGGCGTCGATATCGATGCCGGCAACGAACTCGTCAAGGCCATCAAGCCGCTCGCCAAAGCCACGAGCCGTAAAGGCGCCGACGTCGACCTCGGCGGTTTCGGCGGGCTGTTCGATTTAAAGCACGCCGGCTTTAAGGATCCGATCCTGGTTGCGGCCAACGACGGCGTCGGAACCAAACTCAAGATTGCCATAGAAACGGGCCAGCACGCGACGATCGGCATCGACCTTGTCGCGATGTGCGTCAACGATCTCGTCGTACAGGGCGCCGAGCCGCTGTTCTTTCTCGACTACTACGCGACCGGAAAACTCGACGTGAAAATAGCGCGCGACGTGATCGCAGGCATCGCGGACGGGTGCAAGCATGCCGGATGCGCGTTGATCGGGGGCGAGACGGCCGAGATGCCGGGCATGTACCAAGGCGGCGACTATGATCTCGCCGGCTTCGCCGTCGGCGCGGCCGAACGCGGCGAAATTTTGCCGAGGAGCGATATCGCCATCGGCGACGTACTGATCGGCCTGCCGTCGTCGGGAGTGCATTCGAATGGGTATTCACTCGTACGACGTCTCGTGACGGCGGCTGACCTCGATTGGGCAGCGATTGCGCCGTGGAACGCGAAGCAGACCGTTGCTACGGCCTTGCTCGAGCCGACGCGGATTTATGTCAAGCCGCTGTTGGCGGCGATCCGTGCCACGGGCGGCTCCGGGCCTGGTGGCGCGATCAAGGCGCTGTCGCACATCACGGGCGGCGGCTTGGCAGAAAACATTCCGCGCATCATGCCTGACACGAGTGCGGCGCGCGTCGATCTTTCATCATTCAAAATGCCGTCCGTATTCGGCTGGCTGGCTGAGACCGGCCACCTCGACGACACCGAGATGCTGCGCACGTTCAACTGCGGCATCGGCATGGTGATTGTGGCCGATAAGGCGCGCGCCGGCGATGTTGTTGCGGCGTTGAAGGCCGCTGGCGAAACAGCCGTGATCATCGGCGACGTTATCGCGCCCTGGGGCCAAAAATCTGACGCCAAGGGCAAGGGCGAGGCGAATGCGGTGAAGTTTGAGGGGAAGTTGGGGTTTGCGTAACTGCGAACGAACGCTAACCGTGAAACCCAATTCGGAGCGGTCGATCTCTTCAATTCACGGCAAACCCGTGATAGCATCACCAGCATGAACGAACGCGTCAAAAAGCTGACCGAGGAGGCTGCCAAGCTCTCACCCGCTGAGCGTGCTGAGCTGGTGGAGGGCATCATGGCGAGCTTTGGCAAGCCCGACGCTGAGATTGAGCGTGCGTGGGTGGCCGAGGCGATGGACCGCTCGGCGGCCTATGAGCGCGGAGAAATTGCGACAGTTGATTTTGACGATCTTCTCGCCAAACATCGGTCAAGCACTACTCCGAAATGAAGTTCAAGCTGACCGCACCAGCAGCTTGCGAGTTTGAGGAGGCGCTGAGCTGGTACGAAGCACAATCACCAGAACTTAAAGCGCGCTTATTGCAAGAATTCGAGAATGCGCAGGAGCGAATCTTGGAACACCCCGGGGCCTGGCACCCCCTTGGAGGCGGGTTGCGGCGATATCGCCTTGATCGATTTCCCTATGGCTTGATCTATCGAATCGACCCACAGGAAATCGTCATCATCGCAATTGCCCATTTACATCGCAGCCCTGATTATTGGCGCGATCGGCTGCCAAAAATCTAAGTGCGTGCGCGGACGAGGGGGCGAAACCCGAAGAAATGACCAACAAAATTCCAACCGCCATTCTGATCTCAGGCCGCGGCTCGAATATGCAGAGCCTCGTGGACGCGGCGCGCGCCAAGGACTTTCCAGCAAGGATCGTGACCGTGATTTCAAACCGGCCGGACGCGCCGGGCCTCGCCTGGGCCAAGTCGAAGAAAATCCCGACCGTGGCCATGGACCACAAGGCCTACAAGTCGCGCGAAGCCTTCGATGGCGCGCTCCACAAAGCGCTTGTTGCGGCTGGCGCCGAACTTGTTGTGCTGGCCGGGTTCATGCGGTTGATGTCGCCCGGGTTCGTCGAAAAGTGGCGCAACCGCATGATCAACATCCACCCGTCGCTGCTCCCCGCCTTCAAAGGCCTGCATACCCACGAACAGGCCCTCGACGCGGGCGTCCGCATTGCAGGCTGCACGGTTCACTACGTTCGTGCCGAAATGGACGCGGGCCCCATTATCGCCCAGGCCGCCGTGCCGGTGCTGACGGGTGACACCCCTGTGTCTTTAGCCAACCGCGTGCTCGCCGCCGAGCACCGTTTATACCCGGCGGCGCTGCGGCTAGTCGCCTCGGGGCGGGCCGTATGTAGAGATGAAAAAGTCACGATATCAGAAGACGTTAACGATAGCTTGCCACTGCTGTCGCCTGTTGTGTGAGGTGGCGCTAGATTCCGCTTCTGAATCCGGGCGGGTCGCCACATAGACAGGCTTGCCAGGAGCCCTATGATCCGGTCACTTCCTCGGCGGGGGGCCGCCCAAAAGACGTTTGGAACAGACATTGCACCTTGCTGCGGCGCAGTAACCTGCCAGTACGCAGCGCCGGCCGCGATCTAATGCGCAGTCCGGCACCGCACGCGGCCAAGTGGAGACTTTTTGAATGGAAACGTCCGCCAGCCATGCCCAGGGCCTCGGCGATGAAAGCAGCATCTGGTTCAAGCTGACGCCGCTCTTGCGCGGCGATCCCGAGAACCCGATGCGCATTCTGATGCAAATGGCTGAGCGCTATGGACCGGTGATTCCGATCAACATGGCCAATCAGCGCGTCGTTCTGATCTCGGAGCCCGAATATTTCAAGCATGTGCTGGTCACCAAGGCCGACAACTACATCAAGTATTTCGACGGCCTGAAGCCGATCTTCGGCAAGTCTATGATCACCAACGACGGCGCGTTGTGGCAGAAGATCCGTATGCCGCAGCAGCCGGCGTTCCATCCCGACATGTTCGCCGAATACATCCCGTACTTCCTGCAGGCCATTCACACCAAGATGGACCTGTGGGCCGAACTTGCGCAGACCGGCGAGACCTTCGAAATGGTTGAGCAAACGTGGACGCTCGCCGCCGACATGATCTGCAAGGCGCTGTTTGATCGCGACATGCCGTTCAATCCGCATGTCGTGTTCAAATGCGTCAAGACCTATACCGACGTCATGAACCATCGTGATATCCGCTTGCGCAAGCAGTCGGGCGAAGTCTTCGAGATGACGGATGAAGACGCGGCGAAATCGATGGAAATCTGGGCTAGCGTGCCCGACGCTGTCATGGGCGCCGACCCGCGAGAGGCGCGCGAGCGCACGCTGCTGACGATGATCGAAGCGGCCGTCGCCGACCCAAGCGTTCCCGAGTTCGACCGCCAGCAGGCGATCGACGAACTGAAGCAATACCTGTGGGCCGGCACCGAAACGACAGCCCTGACGCTCGCCTGGGCGCTCTATGAAACGTCGCGCCGCCCCGAAGCCGCCGAGCGCATCCGCCGTGAGGGCGAAGAGGTCTATGGCGATCGCGAGCCGACCGCCGCCGACTATTCCGGCCTCGCCTATACCCGCGCTGTTATCCAGGAAACGATGCGGCTTTATCCGCCGATCTGGGGCTTGATCCGCGTCGCGGCCGAGGCCGACGAAATCGGCGGCAAGGAAATCAAACCGGGCGATCGCGTGACGCTGTTTGCTTACGGCGCCCACCACAACCCGAAGTTCTGGGAGCAGCCTGAAGAGTTCCGGCCCGAACGCTGGATGGCCGGCAACGCCAAAAAGCAGGTCAAATACAGCTACATTCCGTTCGGCGCTGGAAAACGCTCGTGCATCGGCGGGGCGATGAGCCAAGTCGAAAATACGCTCGCCTTGTCGCTGCTGCTGCGCCGCTTCCGCCCCGAGTACGCAGGCGATGCGCCAGCCGGGATCAGTGCCACCGTGACGCTGACGCCGAAGGGCGGGCTGCCGTTCCGCATCAGGGCGCTGAGCTGACGCGCTGAGACGATGTCACCTGCATGACCACCCAACGTGATCTGCGGCGTCGCCGGGCCCCGTTGCTGCGATGCAGTCCGACCTCGCGTTTGCAACGCCGCATGATGTCTCGCAATTTTTAACAAAATTGCAGTTATCCACAGGGCTGCATCGCGCCGCACGCCGGCAATATCCACGGCGAAATGCTCAGACAAATCGAAAGCCGGTTTGCAGGTGCTCGCAGATGCGAAGCTGCCCCGTCGCCAAGCATGGCCGTCGCTGTCATAGTCGGGTTATAGAACTTGCGTACAAGAACAAGCGTTCGGAGAAAACCGGCGAGTTTGGTGTGCTGTTTTTTTGTGTTTCAACTCCAGGAGGTCCCCCGTCATGGAGTCGGTAAAAACCGTACTGCTCGGAAAGCCTGTATTCCTTCTGACTGGTGCCAAATTCCCGCTGAGAAAGGGTAAGGCAGTCGAAGTGGAGTCGCCGGAAAAATTGCTTGAGACCGCGCGGCGCAATCCTGATGCCGTTGCCTTCGGTTTTGTGTCTGGAAGCTGGGTTGCGTCAGCCTGAGGCTTTACTAACTGAGCCTGTAGCCTCTTAGCGACTGCATTGAGGGCCAGGCCGTCACAAGTCGATGCGGGCCTCGTTTCTCCTCTTCGTCTCGATTTCTGCTAGCAATCAATTAGTAGCGTGGCTTCGCGTCGAGGCCGCGCTATTTTAGTGCTGCGGGTGGGTGATCGGGCTCTTGGGGGGAATGTGATGACGGCCAACGCGGAAACTGCGAGCCGCGTGGGCGTCCCGTCGCCATTCTATGGCCACCTCTATTTTCAGGTCTTAGCCGCGATTGCGGCCGGCATTGCGCTTGGACATTTTGCGCCCGCGACCGGCGAAGCAATGAAGCCGCTTGGCGACGGCTTCATCAAGCTGATTAAAATGGTCATTGCGCCGGTCATTTTCGTCACCGTCGTGCATGGCATTGCGTCCATGCGGGACTTGAAAAAGGTCGGCCGCGTCGGCGTCAAGGCGCTGATCTATTTCGAGATCGTGACGACGCTGGCGCTTGTGATCGGCCTCGTCGTTGCAAATGTCGTTCAGCCCGGCGCCGGCATGAACATCGATCCAGCCAGCATCGACACCAAAGGCATCGAGACCTTTGTCGCCAAATCAAAAGATCAGAGCACGATCCAGTTCCTGCTCGACATCATCCCGGCGACGCTGGTCGGCGCTTTTTCCGACGGCAACATTCTCCAAGTCTTGCTGATCGCTATCCTGTTCGCGTTCGGCCTGCAAGCGCTTGGCAGCCGCGGCGAGCCGCTGGTCGCGCTGATCGATCAAATCGCGCAGGTGCTGTTCAAAATCGTCGGTTACATCATGAAACTTGCGCCCATCGGCGCCTTCGGCGCCATGGCCTTCACGATCGGAAAATACGGCCTCGCGTCCCTGCAAAGCCTGGCTTGGCTGATGGGCAGCTTCTACCTGACGTGTTTGGTTTTCATTTTCGGCGTGCTGGGGCTGATCGCGCGGCTCAATGGATTCTCCATCCTGAAGTTCATTGCCTACATCAAGGATGAGCTGCTGATCGTGCTTGGCACATCGTCATCGGAAACGGTGCTGCCGCGCATGATCGCGAAAATGGAAAAGCTCGGCTGCGAAGAGTCCGTCGTCGGCCTCGTGATCCCGACCGGATATTCGTTCAATCTCGACGGCACCTGCATTTATCTGACCATGGCGGCGCTGTTTCTGGCGCAGGCGACCAACACCGATTTGACGTTGTGGCAGCAGCTCGGCATTCTCGGCGTGCTGCTTTTGACGTCGAAGGGTGCTGCCGGTGTTACGGGTTCAGGCTTCATCACGCTGGCCGCCACGCTCGCCTCGACCGGCACCATTCCCGTCGCGTCCATCGCGCTGATCCTCGGCATCGACCGCTTTATGTCGGAGGCACGTGCGCTGACCAACCTGATCGGCAACGGCGTCGCGACGGTCGTGATCGCGAAATCTGAAGGCGCGCTTGATGAAGCGCAGTTCAAGCGCGAACTGGGCGGATAAAGCGCAAGGTAAATGTCAGCCGCGCCGCGCGGCCTCGATGGCGGCGACGTCGATCTTCGTCATGCCCATCATGGCATCAAACGCGCGCTTGGCTTCATTTCCACCGGCAGCCAGCGCCTCGGTCAGAACGCGCGGCGTGATCTGCCAGGAGATGCCCCACCTATCTTTGCACCAACCGCACGCACTTTCCTGGCCGCCATTGCCAACGATTGCGTTCCAGTAACGGTCTGTCTCTTGCTGATCGTCGGTGGCAATCTGAAATGAGAAGGCTTCGTTGTGCTTAAACGCGGGTCCGCCGTTGAGCCCAAGGCAGGGGACGCCGGCGACCGTAAACTCAACCGTCAGCACGTCGCCCTGTTTGCCGGATGGATAGTCGCTGGGTGCATGGTGAACGTCGCCCATCGCGCTGCCGGGAAAAGTTGCCGTGTAGAAGCGAGCAGCAGATTCGGCGTCCTTGTCGTACCAAAGACAAATCGTGTTCTTGGCCATTGCGTTTCCTTTCACGCGACTGGTGCGCAATGATCTGTGCTTGCCCCGCTGCAGTGTCCGCCTGGTCTCAATAGATAAACCAGTCCGTCGGTTTTGAGTTCCGCAGCGCCTTAACCCACGATTTCTTCCAAGCGGAAGTTCAAAGCAATCTCGCGCTCGGCTGACGCGGCGCTGTCGGAGCCGTGCGTCGAGTTTGAGCCCTTGCTCTCGGCGAACAGCTTGCGGACCGTGCCGTCGGCGGCTTCCTTCGGATCGGTCGCGCCCATAACCTCGCGGTACTTGGCAATCGCGCCCTCGCCTTCCAGAACTTGCAGGACAACCGGGCCCGACGTCATGAAATCGACGAGCTCGCCATAGAAAGGCCGCGCCTTATGCTCTTCATAGAACTTCTCGGCCTGGGCGCGCGTCCACCGCACGCGCTTTTGCGCCACAATCCGCAAGCCGGCGCCTTCGATGACGGCGTTAATCTTGCCGGTTAAATTGCGCCGCGTGGCATCAGGCTTGATGATGGAGAACGTGCGCTCGATGGCCATCAGACTGTCTCTCTTTCGGGGTTCTATGCGGAATTGGCGGGGTTATAGCGGCGGGGTCAGACCCCCACAAGCGCGCCGGGGCCGCAGGTGATACGAGGCTTCTGGTTGCCTATCACACGCCGGAATGGCGGCCCATTCGCCGGTCTATTCACCGGATTGACGCGGGCTAAAGCCTATGAACAGTGTGGGACGGCGCGGGGGCGCACGGATGAGCAGCGGTCGCAAGACCTGACGTGTGCAAAGTAGCGAGAATGACCGAACAAGCCAACGACATCCAGTGGTACATCGCCCGTGAAGGCAAACAGCATGGGCCGCTGACCGACATCGAAATTCGCACGTTCGTGGCGCACAGTTATTTGCGCCAAGGCGATCTGATCTGGCGTCCCGGAATGCCCGAGTGGCAACCGGCACCGATGGTGTTCCCGGCCGTGTTCCAACCGGCCGGGCCGGCGCCCGCGCCGGCAGCACCACCTGCACAAGCGACAGCACCATCATCACAGCAGACGCAGACTTCCGACTTCGACAGCGGCGAAGAGTACGTCCCGGCTCCGGGCCGCAGCGTGTTGAAGCGCCTCGCCATTGCAGCCGGTATCGTCACGATCATTGGCGGCGGTGCTTTTGCGGTCGCGTCGTATCGAGAGCCGCTGTTGAAACTCGTCTCGGGCGGCGCGACGCCTGAACTGTCGCCAACGGTTGTCGCGGACGCAACACCGCCGCCAGCCGCAACAGAGCCAGCTCCCGCGCCAGAAACGCCCCCGCAACCGGCGCCCGAAACGGCCGAGCCCGCAGCAACGGCGCCGGCCGGCGACGTCACCGCTACGACAGCAGACGCCTCTGTGCCGGTCGCGGCCACAACGCCCGAAACGCAAACCGCCGCGTTGAACCCAGCACCCGAAGCGCCTGCTGCGCCAGTGCCGCCGCCATCAATCGAAGGCTCGCAAATCGACGCGCGTCTGCAAAAAATCCCGGCGTGGGCTTTGATCAAAAAGGACTACCCCGACTGGTACATCGGCCATATCGCAGCGGCAGAGAAACTCTCCGCTGATAAGAAGCCGGAAAACGAAATCGCTGCCCACCTCGCACAAGGCGTGGTCGCGCTGCGCCGCCAGCATGCCGAAAAGGCGCTCTCCGCAAGCCCTGAAAAACTGCGCCGCGTCGCGGTGGCGTTTCTCGACCATCTGAAAGCCTTGCGGGCTCAGAGCGTCAGCGCCTGCTACGGCTTCATCTCGAAGGGCGAAAGCAGCCCGGCGGTTGTGCAGTCGTTGCAAACGCCGGAGAAGGCCACCGCCTTCAACACCCAAGTCATGGCGATTTTCGACGCCATTTCCGAGGGCAGCAAAACGCCGGTCAAGAATGCCGGTGCCGCCAAGGGCGACTACGATTTGCTGATCAAGGAACTGTCGAAGCTCGGCTGGAAGGATGAAGACCTACAGGTGTTCTCGAATCCGCGGCTGCTCGCCAAACGCGAACCGGAACAGGTCTGCAAGATGGTGCAGGAGTGGTTTACAGCCCACCTTGCTGTCGGCGACAAGAATGCCCAGAACCGGCTGCTATTCGAAACGCTGAAACCCGTCGTCTCGGGCTAAACGGCGATGCTGTATACGGCGCTGAAAGTTGCGATCACGGCGGTGCTCGTGGTCGCGATTTCCGAAGTCTCCAAGCGATCGACGGCGTTGGGAGCCATTCTGGCGTCGCTGCCGCTGACGTCGCTTCTGGCTTTCGTGTGGCTCTACAGCGAGACCGGCGACACGGGAAAAATCGCGCAATTGTCGCAGAGCATTTTCTGGTACGTGCTGCCGTCGCTGGTGCTGTTTATCGCGTTGCCCGTTCTGCTGTCGCGCGGCTTTGGGTTTTGGCCGAGTCTCGCCATCGCATCCGCACTGACATTCGCCGCTTATCTGGCCATGATCCGCATCCTCGCCCGCTTCGGCATTGCGCTGTAGGGACGCCGTGACAGCAGGCCAGCGATCCGCTATCGGCGAGAGCGATGCTGCACATCAATGATCTGACATACCGCATCGAGGGCAAGCTGATCCTCGATTCCGCCACCGCTGCCATCCCCGAGGGCCACAAGGTCGGCCTCGTCGGGCGCAATGGCGCGGGCAAAACAACGCTGCTGCGCCTGCTCAAATCCGAGATCATGGCCGACGACGGCGGTATCTCGACGCCGCGCAACGCCCGCATCGGCCACGTGGCGCAGGAAGCGCCGGGCGGCAGCGACAGCCTGATCGACTGGGTGCTGGCGGCAGACACCGAACGCGCCAGCCTGCTCATCGAGGCCGAGCACGCGGCCGACCCGCACCGTATCGCCGACATTCAGCTGCGCCTGACCGACATCGATGCTCACTCGGCACCCGCACGCGCCGCGCAAATTCTGTCCGGCCTCGGCTTTGACGATGAGGCGCAGCGCCGCCCCTGCAGCGCCTTCTCGGGCGGCTGGCGGATGCGCGTCGCGCTCGGCGCCATCCTGTTTCTCGAACCGGAAATTCTGCTGCTCGACGAGCCGACCAACTATCTCGATCTCGAAGGCACGCTGTGGCTCGAGAGCCATTTGAAAAGCTATCCGCATACCGTCGTCATCGTCAGCCACGACCGCGACCTGCTGAACCGCGCCGTGCAGTCGATCCTGCATCTCGATAAGGGCAAGCTGACCGTTTACGCCGGCGGCTACGATGATTTCGAGGAGACGCGGCGCGAAAAGCAGCGCCTGGAATTGAAGCTCAAGAAAAAGCAGGACGATCAGCGTCGCCACCTGCAAACATTCATCGACCGCTTCAAGGCCAAGGCCAGCAAAGCCTCGCAGGCGCAGAGCCGTGTCAAGGCGTTGGCCAAAATGCAGCCGATCGCGGCCCAGGTCGACGATCGCGTCGTGCCGTTTCTATTGCCAAACCCGCAAAAGATCATCGCCAGCCCGCTGATCCGGCTTGAAGGCGCGAGCGCGGGCTATGAGGCAGATAAGCCAATCCTCAGGGGTCTCGATCTGCGCATCGACAACGATGACCGCATTGCATTGCTCGGTCAGAACGGCAACGGCAAGTCGACGTTTGCCAAGCTTGTGTCTGGGCGGCTGGCGCCGCTGACGGGTAAGGTGCTCGGTGCACAGAAGGTCGAGACTGGATACTTCGCTCAGCACCAGCTCGACGACCTCAATCCATTATCGACACCCTACGACTACATGCTGAAACTGATGCCCGACGCGACCGAAGCCCAAAAGCGCGGCAAGCTCGGCGCCTTCGGATTCAGTGCCGACAAGGCCGACACCAAATGCCAGAAACTATCCGGCGGCGAGAAGGCGCGGCTGCTGCTGGCGCTGACGGCGTTCCACGCGCCGCACCTGCTGATCCTCGACGAGCCGACCAACCATCTCGACGTCGATAGCCGCGAAGCGCTGATCCACGCGTTGATGGAATTCAACGGCGCCGTCATCCTGATCAGCCACGACCGGCACTTGGTCGATGCGACAGCAGACCGGCTGTGGATCGTGCGCGACGGCACAGTCAAAAACTACGATGGCGACATGGACAGCTACCGCGCCGAATTGCTGAGCGAGCGCGGCACGCGCGGCAAAGACCGCCTTCGCACATTCGATGACAGCACCGGCCAGGCTGCGAGCCGCAGCGGCCAGCGCCGTGCCGCCGCGGACCGGCGCACGGAACTGGCGCCGCTGAAAAAGGCGCAGCTGGCTGCTGAAAAATCTGTGGATAAAATTAACGCTAACATTGCAGAACTTGATTCTTTGCTCGCGGACCCTGTGCTCTACGCCACCGATCCGGCGAAGGCCCAGAAAACCGCCCAGGAACGCGGCAGGCTCGCGAAAAAACTGGCTGAGGCCGAAGATGCCTGGCTCGCCGCGATCGACGCCTACGAGCGCGCAGAGGCCTCCTAAAGCGAAATGGATCGAAGTGTGTGGCGTCGCGGGATCAGAACGCGCAGCACGTTGCGCCGTTAAGGTGAATGCGGGGCTCAAACAAAATAACAATGCGCCGGTTGTGGCCAAGTCACGCGATGCAACTCGATTTCGCGAAAGGTTTCCCAGGAGAAACACTATCTCATCAGAGCGGGTATATCCCATGCCGATGTTTGGTTAACACAGCGGCATGGGAGCTGATGAGACAGTGGCGTGCGGGGTAGCCGCCGCTCCAGCAGGTGAGGGCCCGCCGGGGTTGTCTCATCAGCCCCCTCACATGACTCGCATCACGCATCGAGGGCGCGCGCGTGCCCGACGCATTAGGCCATTGCCAAGTCGCTGACGGGCACGCGCTGCCAGCTTCAAACATTTTGAGATGACACGCGCGTGACGCTCTTCTTGGGCGACGGCGTACGTCCTTCGTCGAGCCGGCCGCCGTCGCCGGGACGCTAGCCCGCAATCTTTGAAAAGTCGGCGACGGTGTGCGTCGCGGCGCGTATTTCGGACAAGAGCCGCAGCCGGTTTTCGCGGATTTTCGGATCGTCGGCATTGACCAGCGTTTTTTCAAAGAACGCGTCGACGGGGGCGCGCAGCTCAGCGAGTGCGCGCATGGCGCCGGCGAAATTCTCGACGTTGATGGCAGCAACCGTGTCCTGCTTCACTTCCTCGATCTTGGCGGCGAGTGCGGTTTCCTCAATGTCTTTGAGAAGTTTGAGATCGTAAACGCCGGCGTAGGATGTCTTGTCCTTCTTTTCCTCGATCGAGAGGATGTTGGCGGCGCG
>JANNSR010000048.1:0-10670 GCA_031402935.1 Hyphomicrobium sp.
CCCTTCATCGACGCTCTTGAAAATGTACCGCGCGAAGGCAGCTCACACCCACGCAAGAACAAGACGCTGAAAGCGCCGGAACTGACGATCGGCACGACACAAGAATCTATATTGCTCATAGATGACGTCGCGACTTCGGGCCGTCACATCGAATTGGCAATCCAGAGCTTGAGAAAGCTAACGCGACACGTAACGGCTATTGCCTGGATCGGCGCGGCTTAGCTTGCAAGTGCTGGCGCGTTAGCGCGCCTGGCTTCCACGTCTTTGACTGTCTTCTGCGAAATCGCGATTGGATGCATGGATCCTAGGGACGAGCCCTAGGATGACAGCGCCAAGCGTTTATCAACGCGCTGAAGATGGATGATAATTGAGAGCGTCGCTGGGGCGGCTATTGGCGCGTAAAGGGCTGGCATTTTTGGTCCCGCTCTGTTCTCGCGTTCGACCTGGAGGCGCATCCGAGCCCAAAGATTTGTCCCGCAAATCGGCCATGCCAAGTCCTACCCCTGGTTCTCGATCGGGAGCATACTTAAGTCATCTAGAGACGGGCGGCGCTGCCAGGGAGAACAACCATGGCAACGTATATAGTAGTCGCAAACTTCACTGAACACGGCATCCGCAGCGTCAAGGACACCACGCGCCGCGCCGATGCCTTCCGGGATTTGGCGAAGTTGCACGGTATCACCGTGAAGGATATTTTTTGGACCCTTGGACGATACGATATCGTCACGACGATCGACGCACCCGACGATATCGCCGTCACGGCACTCGGGCTCAGCCTCGGTAAATCCGGCAACTTGCGAACTGAAACGCTCCGCGCGTTTTCGCAAGCCGACATGGCGGCGATCTTGGACAAGGTCACGTAATTCGCCACCGCAGCAGTAACGATCGGTTCTGTGTCAGCGCCAAATCGCGCGCGGGCGCGGGGATACGCACCCGCCGGACCTTCGCCACGCAACTCCGGTTTTGGGCGGCTGCGGCGCTCGTTCAGCCGCTGCACTAACAGCACTTCAAAGCCAAAATCTTGGGAGGCCGAAATGGCAAAAGTCTTATGTGTTCTGTACGACGACCCGGTCGATGGATATCCGAAGTCGTATGCCCGCGACGATATTCCGAAGTTTGACCGCTATCCGGACGGGCAGACACTTCCCACACCCAAAGCCATTGATTTCAAGCCTGGCACATTGCTCGGCAGCGTCTCGGGCGAATTGGGTTTGCGGAAGTTTCTCGAGTCCAATGGGCACACGTTTGTCGTTACTTCAGACAAAGATGGCCCCAAGTCGGCGTTTGAAAGAAAGTTAGCGGACGCCGAAGTGGTGATCTCGCAACCCTTCTGGCCCGCCTACTTGACGGCCGGACGGATCGCCAAGGCCAAAAAGCTCAAACTTGCAATCACGGCCGGCATTGGTTCCGATCATGTGGACTTGCAGGCCGCCATGGATCGCCGCATCACGGTCGCCGAGGTGACCTACTGCAACAGCATCAGCGTCTCCGAACACGTGGTGATGATGATCCTTTCGCTCGTGCGCAACTACATCCCGTCCTATCAGTGGGTCGTTAAGGGCGGCTGGAACATCGCCGACTGCGCCGCCCGCTCCTACGATCTCGAAGCTATGAACGTCGGCACCGTGGCCGCTGGCCGGATCGGTCTCGCAGTGTTGCGCCGGCTGAAACCTTTCGACGTCAAACTGCACTACACGGACCGGCACCGCTTGCCAGCGGACGTCGAGAAGGAACTCGGCGCGACTTTCCACCCGAACGTCGAGTCGATGGTCAAGGTGTGCGACGTGATCACCATCAACGCGCCACTGCATCCCGAGACGGAACACATGTTCAATGATGCTCTGATCGCAAAGATGAAGCGCGGCGCTTACATTGTGAATACGGCGCGCGGCAAGATCTGCGATCGCGACGCCATTGTCCGGGCACTCGAAAGCGGACAGCTCGCGGGCTACGCGGGCGACGTGTGGTTCCCGCAACCGGCCGCCAAGGATCATCCGTGGCGGACCATGCCACATCACGGCATGACGCCACACATCTCCGGCACGTCACTGTCTGCACAATCGCGCTATGCGGCGGGTGTGCGCGAGATTCTCGAATGCTGGTTTGATAAACGCCCGATCCGGCCCGAGTACCTCATCGTTGAGGACGGAAGGCTTGCAGGTACCGGGGCGCATTCCTACAGCGCCGGCGATGCAACCAAGGGATCGGAGGCGGCGGCGCGCGACAAAAGCGCTTAGCTTCATGACATCGGCACTAGCCCTGCCGTGGTGCAGGCCGGCGACTGCGCAGCCCCCTACTTCTGCTCCGCCGGGGCCAGGAAGTAGTTCTTGATCAGATACGTCAGGCTGCGCGACCAGGTCTCGTCTGTGTTGCCGCGAATGTCGACGCTGTGCAGGTAGTTGTATTTCGGGTCCGACACGCCGGCCATATAAACATTCATATTCAGGATCAGGTTCGAGACCTTCTGCACTTCGATCCAGGCAACCGCGTCAACGCCGAGTTCCTTGCCGTACTGAAGTTCGCAACCGGCGCACGTGCCGACCTGCTGGCCGGCGTCCATCTTTTTCTTCACCTCGTCCGTGACGGCTACGAACTTGTAACGGCCTGAGGCTTCGAGCAGGCTCTTGAACAACTCTTCGGTCTTGGTTTGCCGCGCGCGCTCAGCGTCACTGGTTGGATCGAGGCCCTCGTTGTCGTTTTTGAGTTCGAGGCCGAGCAGCGCGACCTTCACCGGCTCGCCGGCTAATGCGGCCGGTACAATGCCGGTGACAACGACAAGCACGGCATAGGCAAATGCCAAGACGGACGATTTAAAATTCATGCGGGGATCAAGTCCTCGGTGTGTTGAACACATTGCGCGCAATTTTTTCAGAAAACGCGCCGGAGTCAAGCGCGGGTCTTGGCGTACATCTACGGTACTGCTGCAATGAAAAAGGCGGCGCTGCCGAAGCGCCGCCTCTCGCGAATCAAGAGCCGAAGCGGGTTACGCTTCCGACGGCGCAAAGCCCGGCAAGTGGCCGTGGCGGAACAAGCCGTAGAGCCATGCCGTCACGGCGCCGAAGCCGGCCAGGATGAAAAGGACCGGAATGATCTTACTCATGTCGCCACCAAAAAATGGCGGGAAGCGGCCGGTCAACAGCGGCACGGCGAGAAATACGCCGAGGATCGCCGGACCGATGAGCCCCAAGATCATGCCGCGCAAGGTCAAAGCGCCTTCTGGCCGCGATCCAAGGATCAGTCCAAACAAGGAGCCCCAAAGTCCGCCCCAGAACATGTCGTTCAGAATGCGCGGAAGGGCGAAATCCGGATAGATCGAGTTCGAGACCGGATCCATGTTCCACGACACCCGGTCCCAGCCGGTCCAGTAGTTCAGAAAGATCCAACTGATCAGTTCGTGAACTGTCACGGTTGCGATCGCGCCGGCAATAAAGCCAAGCAAAATGCTTTTCATTGTTCCCATACCCATCTCCCTACTTGTCGTCCCCAGATCTTGTAGTGCTTTCCCGGCCTCCCCGGGCCGTTATGACTGCGGATTATTTCATGTTCGCCGCCTGAATTACAGGCACTAATCGCGGGCCTTGCGCCCGGTCGTCGCAGTTGCGGCAGCCAGCACCCCGTTGCCTTATTTCCGCCGCAGGCCTGAAGGCTCTTCCCCACACTGCATTATAGGGGCACGGCGCTTGACGCTGACCCGCCTCCTGGCAGCGCCGGACGGCCCTCTTATAGGCTAGGCATGTCGGCTTCGGGGGGGCTGGCGCTCGCGGTCTCCTATTCTACTCCCTGCCATCGGCACGTGACTTGCGCCCGCAATTTGGGGCCCGCACTTGGGTCCCATCGCCAGCGGGGGCGCGCCGCCCTTGGACCCGGGCTTCCAACTCCTACCCACAATATGAGGATCTTTTATGCGTCAGCACTCCGTAAGCCTGCTTGCAGGTTGTCTCGCACTCCTGGCCACAGCATTGATGCCGGCCGCCGTCGAAGCCAAGTCATATCAGGGCGATGGCGCCAAGATGAAACACCGCTCCATGACCAGCCGGTCGAAATCAGGGGGCTCCGGCTCGTCGTCGAGCTGCTTGACCTCTGAAGCGCGCAATCTGCTCGGCCGCCTCCGCTCGCAGTTCGGCAATGTGCAGATCATATCGACCTGCCGCCCGGGCGCGCGCATTGCGTCTTCGGGCAAGCCGTCGAAGCACGCATCTGGCCGGGCCATCGACTTCCGCGTGCCGGGCAAGAAAAAGCAGGTCGTGGCGTGGCTGATGGCCAACCACCACTCGGGCGGCACGATGACCTATTCCGACATGGACCATATCCACGTCGATGTCGGGTCGCGCTTCGTGGCGCTGAACCGTCCGTCGGGTCATTGAGAGCGGCGAGGGCGGGCTGTGAGCGCAGGCCGCCCTTTACCAATTTCGCAGAGCCCGCGATGGCTGAGGCTGGACTTTGGATGCAACGCCGGGCGCTACGATCCGGCCTTCAAAATCGGCCATGAAATCAACGTTTCTAGACCCTGATGGGGGTAACGAAACACCTGCGACGTTCTTGCCTTTCCCCAGCAACCGGGGCATATAAGCCCGATCAATACGCCGTGGCTAACTCTAAGACAGTGCCTACCGCCTGCCCTAAGACGTCTCCATCGCGCGATTTGATGGCCTCCGGTAATTCAACCGGGGGATGCCTATTGGCTTTGGAGGCATGGAATGTCGAACGGCACTGTCAAGTGGTTTAATGGTCAAAAGGGCTATGGCTTTATCCAACCGGAAGAGGGTGGCACGGACGTGTTCGTGCACATTTCAGCTGTTGAACGCGCCGGCCTTCAGTCCCTCCGCGAGGGCCAGAAGGTCTACTTTGAAACCGAACGCGGACGTAACGGCAAGATTGCTGCCGTGAACCTGCGGCCGCTCTAGGCTTTGACACCACTTCACCATTAGCGGGGAGCAGACGCGTCTGCTCCCCGCTTTGCATATGCCGAAGACATTTATGCCGAAGACAACGCACCGCACGGCGCCGCATCCGGCATCGTGCAACAAGACGCGCTCATCAGCAGCGCCCGGGAGACGGAATGGCCAAGGAAGAGATGCTGGAATTCGAGGGTGTGGTGGACGAAGTCCTCCCTGACGCCCGCTGCCGCGTGAAGCTCGACAATGGGCACTCGGTGATTGCCTACACGTCGGGGCGCATGAAGAAAAACCGCATCCGTATTCTGGCCGGCGACCGCGTCACCGTCGAGATGACGCCCTACGATCTGACCAAGGGCCGTATCAACTTCCGCCACAAGGACGCCCGCATGGGCGGCGGTGCGCCCGGAGCTGGCGGTCCAGGCGGCGGCCCCGGTGGGCAGCAACGCCGCGGCGGCGACCGGCGGTAGGCCAAGTGCTCCGCATGAGGCGCGCTTTGTCAGCCGCGCTCGGCGGCGCGCGCGTCGTGGGCACGGCCTAGGTCGCGCGCCGTCCACATCCAGAACAGGGCGAGCGGCAGGGCAACCGCTGGAACGGCTGCAGCCGCGAACCCAGCGCCGCCGCTGATGGCCGCGAACAGCCATCCCGACATGGCATCGCCGCCGCGATAGACGACGGTGTCGATGAAGTTCTGGACTTTGTATTTTTCGTCCGGCTGCGTCAGCGTGTACATGACCTTGATCGCCGGGTTCGACAGCGAGAACGCGACGACGCGTTCGGCGACCATGACGGCGGCAACAACCCAAAGTGCTGGATGCAGCGTCAGCGCCAGCGTGCCGAGTGTGGCTGATACCGGCAGCGCCACCAAGGCCGCGCCGACGCCGAATTTGCGCAACACGAGCGCCGTGCCGAAGATTTCGATTGCGAGCGTCGCAAGGCTGACAAGCAAATCGCGATTGGCGAAAAACGCAACGCGCGTCGCGCTGTCCTTGATCTCGGCGCCAACGAGGCGCGACTGCTCCATGTAGAAAAAGGTGCCAACGATATTGGCAAGAAATACGAACAACGCGATGCGCCCGAGATAGGGTGACGCGAAGATTTTGGCGGCGCCGTCGAAAATGCCGCCGCCAGCGGGCGCCGCCTCGTTGCCGGACTGCGATGGCCGGGCGCGGCGCAGCGCTAAGCTTGCGACCAGTGCCGCCGCGAGCAACGCCGCCGATAGCAGCAGCAGATCGACAGGCGCAACAAAGCGCACAAGCGTGCCAGCCAATAGGGGACCGGTGAGCGCGCCGGCCGTGCCGCCGGCCGCGATGAAACCGTAGAGCCGCTTAGCCTCCTCGTTTGACCAGAGTTCCGACATCAAGCTCCAAAAGAGCGAGATCACGAACAGGTTGAAAACGCTGGCCCAGACGAAGAAGGCGCCGGCGCTGAATTCGCTGATGCCGTGCAGCTTGAACAGCGCCCAGAACAGCACGAGGTTGACGACAAAGAAGGCGTAGATTGCGGGCAGCACCAAGCGCCGGGCGAAGCGCGACGCGACAAATCCGAACAGCGGCACGGCGGCCAGCATGACCAAGAACACGACCGTAAACAGGTGATGGATCGCATCCTTGCCGACCGTGACGCCCATCTCGTCGCGCACCGGGCGGATTATGTAGTAGGCCGACAGCAGTGCGAAAAACATGGCAAACGATGCCATCATCGCGGCCACTTCATGCCGCCCGACGCTGACCAGCCGGCCTAGGAGGCCGCGCTCGCCGCCTCCAGCGCTGTTTGATTCGAAGGCCGTCATTTCCCCTCCGCGGCGCCTTTCGGCTGACATTACAAAGCTGTGGATAACACGCGTGCGGGGCAAAACTTGCACCCTGCGGCGAGGCTGCAAAAGAAACTGTACCTTTCCTGCATGCCGTTGTCTGAACGTTAGGCACGCCCTTGATTCCCCATTGAGAAGGCCCGTGAACGGCTTATACTCTCGCGGCGCAGCAAAAGCGGTGCTGCTCTGCCGCAGGGCGAGACGCAAAAAAAGCCCCTAGGCGACAAGGACCGCAAGCTCAAGGAATGGCGGCCGATGAATTACTACGCCTATGAAATGGCCCACGCATTCGTCACCCCGTTCCGCTTTGGCATGCAGGCTCTACGTCACACCCTCGAATGGCCTTTCAACCCGGTTTCCAAGACGCCCTTTGGCAAGAACATGATTGCCGCCTGCGAGGTCTTTGAAAACCTGACGCGGCGTTACGGCAAACCTGAATTCGGTATCAAGTCGGTTCAGATGTCGGGATTGACGGTTCCGATCCGCCAGGAGATCGTTTTCGCCCAGCCATTCTGCAACCTGATTCACTTCGCCCGCGACGAGGCCGTCACCGGCAAGCGCCACGATCCGAAAGTGCTTATCATCGCGCCGATGTCGGGCCACTACGCGACGCTGCTGCGCGGTACCGTCGAAGCCATGCTTCCCGAGCACGACGTCTATGTCACCGATTGGCTCGATGCCCGCGACGCGCCGCTTGCGCTTGGAAGTTTCGACTTCGATGATTTTGTCGACTATCTGATCCATTTCACAAAGTTCATCGGCACCAACACGCACCTGATCGCAGTTTGCCAGCCGGCCGTTCCGGCTTTGGTTGCGACCGCTTTGATGGCATCACGCGGCGACGACTGCCAGCCGGCGTCGTTGGTGTTGATGGGCGGGCCGATCGACACGCGGCGCAATCCGACCAAGGTCAATGAAATGGCGGGTGCGCGATCGATCAACTGGTTCGAGCAGAACGTGGTGTCCGTGGTGCCATTTCCGCACCCCGGCGTCATGCGTCCGGTTTATCCGGGCTTCATGCAGCTCACCGGGTTCATGACTATGAACCTCGAAAAGCACATGAACGCCCACGTCGATCTGTTCAACGATCTGGTCAAAGGCGACTGCGACAGCGTCAATCAGCACCAGGATTTCTACGAAGAGTACATGTCGGTTATGGACCTGACAGCGGAGTTCTATCTCCAGACCGTCAAAACGGTGTTCCAGGAGCATCTGCTGCCCGACCGCAAGCTTTATCACCGCAGCGAATTCGTCGACTGCAGCGCGATTCGGAAGACCGCATTGATGACGGTCGAGGGCGAGCGCGACGACATTTGCGGCCTTGGCCAGACAGAAGCGGCGCACGATTTGTGCACGGGTATCCCGGCAGACGAGAAGGTGCACTACGTCCAGCCCGGCGTCGGCCACTACGGCGTCTTCAACGGCACGCGCTGGCGTACCGAAATTCAGCCCCGCATCCGCGAGTTCATCCGCACGATTCAGTTCAAGCGGCTGGCGGGCACCGACGCGACACGCATGCCGCAGCCATACCGGGTGCTGAAAGATGCCCCCGACGTGACGCCCGACTGGAAAAGCCCGAAGGCCAACGGCCATTTGAATGGCGGCATCCGCACACATCCGCTGGCGGCGGGGGAGTAAGGGTTACCCTTCGCCGCCCCTCTCCAGACAGTTGTACCATGACGAGAGGTAGCAATGATCGCTCCGACCGATCTTGAAACCGTTGCGCGTCTTGCCATGGCTGTCGCCTGCGGCGGTGTGATCGGTCTCGAACGCGATCTGCGCCGGATGCCGACGGGAATGAGAACGCTCGCACTCGTCTGTCTCGGCTCTTGCGTCGCCGTGCTGGCGGCGATCAAAGCTGGCGACTCGGACGGCTTCAGCCGCGTCGCCCAGGGCATCATCACCGGTATCGGCTTTCTTGGCGGCGGCGTTATTCTTCAAAAAGGCGACTTCCGCGACGTTAAGGGTCTGACGACGGCAACCGCGATCTGGTTTACGGCCGCCGTTGGTCTGCTGTGCGGGCTAGGAGAGTTGAAGATCGCAACCATCGCCACGGCCTTTGCGCTCGCCGTGCTGCTTGCCGACACGATTATCGATCCGCTGCTGTCGAAGGATAAAGACAAGGCGGCGGGCGGTGATGCTGGTACCAGCGACCAGTGATCTGTATCCGAGCTGCCCGCGGTTTTGCCGGCGACGTCAATCCTGGTCATCCTGGAGCTTGTCCCCGGATCCAAGGATCAGCGAACGCTGGCGATTGGGGCTAAATGGATCCTAGGCACAAGGCTGAGGCATGACAGCTGTACTTCGGCGCTAGTGAGCACGCTCAAGCATCACACCTTCTTCACGTCCGGCCCGACGACGCGGATGGAAAGTTCGCGCAGCTACTTCGGAGACGCTTCGCTCGCCCTCACCGCGGCTCCAAGAACTCATCTGGTGAAACACCGGCTTGTTTGAGGATGGCGCGTAGCGTGCCCTCCGGCAGATCACCTGGATGATTGGGAATGGTTGTGAAGCGGCCGGTCGCAGAATTGAACCAGATTTCGTGTGAGCCCGCAGCTTACCGCCGAAACACAAAACCGAAACGGCCAAGGCGGCGAACGATCTCGCGATACCTAAATCCCGAGAGCCGGCCCATTCAGGTGCCGAGGATCATTGGATAGTCGAACGCTTCGCCCACGAGCGCCAAATTCACCGTTCCACCCGCCCCGCCAGTTTCTTCAATCAGTTTCTTGGCGACGTCGCGCGCGATCTCAAGGGTCTCCACAATCGTGCGGCCCTGCGCGATGAGCCCGGGCACGTCATCGGACGTGGCCAAGTAAACGCCCTCTGGGAGATGTTCGATATGTAAATTGACAATTCTTTCCATCAGCATCCTCAAGGACCGCATCTACGGCTATCCAATACAGGCGACTTTTACGGCAGCCTCAATCCAACGAGGCTCACACCTTCTTCACGTCCGGCGCGACGACGCGGATGGAAAGTTCGCGCAGCTGCTTCGGCGAGGCTTCGCTCGGCGCGCTCATCAAGAGATCGCTGGCTTGCTGGTTCATCGGGAACAGCGCCACCTCACGCACGGTCTTGCAGCCGGTGAGCAACATCACAACGCGCTCGATTCCGGCCGCCATGCCGCCGTGCGGGGGCGCGCCGTACTGAAAGGCGCGATAGAGACCACCGAAACGGCTTTCGACATCCTGGCGGCTGAGACCGGTGATCTCGAACGCCTTGACCATGGTTTCCGGTAAATGGTTGCGCACCGAGCCCGACGCGATTTCATAGCCGTTGCAGACGATGTCGTATTGGTTGGCTTTCAGGGCAAGGAGCGCATCGCGGCCCAGCTTTTCTGCGGCCTCCAGCGCCGCCTGGCCCCCCTTTGGCATCGAGAACGGGTTGTGCGAAAAGTCGATCTTCTTGTCTTCCTCGTTCCACTCGTAGAACGGGAAGTCGACGATCCAGGCGAGCACGAACTGATCTTCTTTTAGAAGTTTCAGTTCCTGACCAACGCGATCGCGGGCGAGACCGGCGAACTTGTAGAATTTCGCAGGGTCGCCAGCGGTGAAAAATGCGGCGTCGCCAACCTTGAGGCCGAGTTGCTTCTGGATGGCGGCAGCGCGTTCGGCGCCGATGTTTTTGGCGATAGGCCCGGCGCCGGCCGCGCCTTCTTCCTCGCGCCACATCACATAGCCGAGGCCCGGCTGGCCTTCGCCTTGCGCCCACGAATTCATGCGGTCGGCAAACGCCCGGTTGAGCTGCATCGACTCCTGCAGCAACTCGTCCAATGCCATCGGCTCGGCAAACAACGTGAGCTTGCCGGATTCGATTTTCTCGACATCCAGAATATCGTTGATCAGATCGAGCAGCCGCTGGCCGTTGCGCTCGGCGACCGCGGTGAGCTCCGCCACATCCTGCGTGATGTCGCCCAGCACGCCGGAGTTGATGAGCTGTAGCGAGCCGATGATCGAGGT
>JANNSR010000049.1:0-34673 GCA_031402935.1 Hyphomicrobium sp.
TGGTGCGTTTGCTACGCAATGCCGGAAATCCTCGAAGTCTCGATGATCCATTCGCTCGCGGGCGAGCTGATGGGCGGCAAACTGACGATCGAGCGGCCGTTCCGCTCACCGCATCATTCAGCCAGCATGGCGGCCCTCGTCGGCGGCGGCTCGCGGCCAAAACCCGGCGAGGTTTCCCTCGCCCACCTCGGCGTGCTGTTTCTCGACGAATTGCCGGAGTTCCAGCCGAATGTACTCGACGCGCTGCGCCAGCCGCTCGAAGGTGGTGAGATGGTCATTGCCCGCGCCAACCACCGCATTGCCTACCCGTCGCGCATTCAGCTCGTCGCCGCCATGAACCCGTGTAAGTGCGGCGGCTCGTCTCCGGGCGAAAGCTGCCGCCGCGGCCCGCGCTGCGCGGCGGATTATCAAGCGCGCGTCTCCGGCCCATTGCTCGACCGCATCGATCTGCAAATTGAAGTACCTGCCGTTTCCGCCGCCGACCTCGTGCTGCCCGCGCCAACCGAGGGCAGTGCAGAGGTCCGCGCCCGCGTCGCCGCCGCGCGCGAACGCCAGCGCGCCCGCTTTGCCGCCCTCGGCCTCAAGGGCGTGCGCACGAACGCTGAAATCTCAGGCCAAGTCCTCGAGCAAACCTCAATGCCCGACGACGCGGGCGTCGCGCTGCTGCGTCAGGCCGCCGACACGCTCAGCCTGTCGGCCCGCGGTTTCCACCGCACAATCAAGGTCGCCCGAACTCTTGCCGATCTCGACGGGGTTGAGACCGTCGCCCGAATCCACATCGCCGAAGCATTGAGTTACCGCGCCGAAACGATGCGGCGGGCTCGGGCGGCGTGACGTTGCTTCAAGCGAATACCGACTTCACCCCAGCCTGCATCGCCGCTGCCTGCGCCGCGTTGCGCAGCAGGCACGCGATCGTCATCGGGCCGACGCCGCCCGGCACCGGCGTAATCGCGCCAGCCACCTTCGCGCATTCGTCATAGGCGACGTCGCCGACAAGTTTGGTCTTTCCGTTCTCGCCCGGCACCCGGTTGATACCGACGTCGATCACAATCGCACCAGGCCGGATCCAGCTGCCCTTGACCATTTCCGGAATGCCGACTGCCGCGATCACCAGATCGGCGCACTTGACGATGTCTTCGATGTTTTTGGTCCGCGAGTGCGCCACCGTCACCGTGCAGTGCTCGCGTAGCAGCAGTGCCGCAACCGGTTTCCCGACAATGTTCGAGCGGCCAATGACAACCGCATCGGCGCCGCTCAAATTCGGCCGCACCGACTTCGCCAAAATCACCGACCCCGTCGGCGTGCACGGCACAAGTGCCTTCTCGCCAACCCACAACCGGCCGACGTTTACGGGGTGAAACCCGTCGACATCCTTATCGGGGTTGATCGAGTTCAGAACTTTTTCGGAGTTGATATGCTTCGGCAGCGGCAGCTGCACCAGAATGCCGTGGCAGGCGGAATCGTTGTTGAGTTTATCGACCAACGCCAGCAGGTCGGCTTCGCTCGTTTCGGCAGGCAGCTTGTGCTCCCACGAATTCATGCCGACTTCGGCAGTCTGCTGCGCCTTGTTCTTGACGTAGACCTTGCTCGCCGGGTCTTCGCCCACAAGTACAACCGCAAGACCAGGCTTGATGCCGTGCTCTTTGATCAGCCGCGCCACTTCGGCCGCGACTTCGACGCGCACGTCGCCCGCGATTTTCTTGCCGTCGATGATTTGAGCGTCCGCCATCCCGTCGTTCCTTTTTTGAGAGCCGTTTTTTTACTGTTCGAACCCGCTCGCCTTGGCCTCGATCAACTGGCTCAATGCCTCGGGATCACCTGCGATCGCCAGGGACTTGAGCCGCGACTTTGCCCCCGTCGCAAGCTGCACAGACCGTTTCGGTACCCCGAGCCACCCAGCGACGAGCAACTCGAGCGCCGCATTGGCCGCGCCGTCTTCGGGAGGGGCGCTGACGCGCGCCTGAAAGGCCGGGCCGTCAGCGGTAACGACAAGCCCATCGACGGCATCTTTGGAGGATTTTGGCGTTAAACGAAAGTACACAATAACGCCTGCGGCGCCGCGCCGCCACGGGTTAGCCGCCCCCGGCCCGGGCCTGGCGGCCCGAGGCGGCTGGATCACACAAGGACCCTGGCGAGGTTCGGCAAAATCACGCTTTGCACGAAATAGCAGGCCAGCAGCAGGATGATCGGCGAAATGTCGATGCCGCCCATATTCGGCAGTATATTGCGGATCGGGCGCAGCAGCGGCTCGGTGACGGCGTTGATCGCCTGCCAGATCGAGCGGACCATCGGGTTGTAGGCGTTCATCACGCCGAAGGCCATGAGCCAGCTCATGATGACGTTGGCGATGATGATGTAGGTGTACAGCGTGATGACGTAGCTGACAAAGCCGAGAAGTTCGATCATGGGTGCCCGCCCTGAGACTATCGCGCGCCATGTAGCCTTGTGGGGCGTGCCCCCGCAAGTCTCTCAAGTGCGCTTACTGGCCCAATTCTTGACTATCCAGCCCCCAACTTTTAAATCCTAACGTGGTATGGGGTCGTAGCTCAGCTGGGAGAGCGCGTCGTTCGCAATGACGAGGTCAGGGGTTCGATCCCCCTCGGCTCCACCAGCCTTCGCGCTGAAGAGCGCTTCGGCTGGGCAAGCCAGTCGACGCGAAGGCTGTCACGCCGTAGTTCCAAGGGAACGGAGGCGGACCGAACGCGCGGGCGTGCTGCATCGCAGTCGCCTGCAACCTCATCCATCAATCACGTGAAAAAATGATCCGGTGACGCGGCCGTTGCGGCTGCCGCCTTGAGCAAGCGTTTCGCCGTCCGCCGTTTGCATGCGGAACAACGGCGCGTCGGGCGCAGCCAGGATCGTTGCATAGTGAAACTCATGCCCGGTGACGACCTGACCCTTTTCGCCAAGAACGCAGTCTGCAAGTAACTCGGCCTTCCGGTAGCCGAGTTGCATTTTACGTTTTTCGAACGACGTTTCGAGGCCGAACAAACCGATCATCTCATGCCGTTTGCCGCTCGCATCGACGAGCCCTGCGCCAAGCGCCATGTATCCTCCACACTCGCCGTGGACGGGCCGCGTATCGGCAAACATTCGCAACGCCGCCTTGAACCGCCGCGCCGCCGCAAGTTTTCCCGCATGCAGCTCCGGATACCCACCGGGCAACCACACGACGTCGGCGGATGCATCGGGTACCTCATCGGCCAGCGGCGAAAACGGTACCACCTCGGCACCGGCCCCGCGCCAAGCCGCCAAAAGGTGAGGATAGACGAACGAAAAAGCAGTATCGCGCGCTAAGGCGATGCGTTGCCCCGGCGGCCGGAGCGGTACAGCCGTCTCCAAACCAATCCGCCCTGGCCGCGCGTGATTGAGTAGCGCTGCGACGTCGACGTGTGCCTCGACAAATCCGGCCAGTGCCTCAAGCCGCCGGACCAGATCGCCGGTCTCCTCTGCCTGCACGAGTCCAAGATGGCGTTCTGGCAAAACCAAATCGCCCTTGCGCGGTAGCGCGCCAAAAACTTTCAATCCTGCCTGTTCGAGTGCCTCCGTCGCAAGGCGCACATGCCGGTCGCTGCCAACGCGATTGAGAATGACGCCGGCGATTTCGACGCCCTCGCGATACCCCACAAACCCACGCGCGGCCGCCGCCGCCGTTTGCGATTGGCCCGACACGTCGAGCACAAGCACGACCGGCCACCCCGTCGCCGCCGCAAGGTCTGCGCTCGTGCCGCGCCCCCAATGACCAGGTGTCGTGACGCCATCGTAGAGTCCCATCAGCGCCTCGACGATGACGATATCGGCGCCCTCGCATCCGCTTTGGAGCAGTCCCGCGGCCACCGGCCAGCGCATCGCCCAGCTGTCGATGTTGAACGACGGCCGCCCCGACGCGGCGCTGTGAAACGCTGGATCGATGTAGTCCGGCCCGCATTTGATGGCCTGCACCCGCCGGCCGCGGAGAACAAGTGCGCTAAGCAGTCCGAGCGTGGCCGTCGTTTTGCCGGCGCCAGACCGGGGCGCGGCGATCATCAGGCCCGGGGGCAGTGTGAGCTTCGCTGTCATTGTCCTGTGGCGGTGAAGCGCGTAGCGCGGGGCGCTGGCGAAAGGGCAAGCGCTGGTCTTATAACGGCTCGGCATGCAAAACACGATTCCGAACGACGACGAACTGCCGCGGCCCTTGCGCTATGGCTGGACCACGGGCACCTGCGCCGCCGCTGCCGCCCGCGCCGCCGTTGAAGCGCTGTGGACCGGCACGTTCCCCGATCCGGTCATCGTAACCCTGCCGGGTGGTGCGGCACCGTCGTTCGCACTCGCCTTGCAGGAATTCGGACAAAGCTCTGCGTCGGCCGGAATTATCAAGGACGCCGGCGATGATCCCGATGTCACACATGGTGCGCTCGTGATTGCATCCGTCAGCGCAGGACCGCCCGGCAGCGGCGTGACGTTTCGCGCCGGCCCCGGTGTCGGCACTGTGACGCGACCAGGGCTGGCTATCCCACCCGGCGAACCGGCCATCAATCCGATGCCGCGCCAGATGATCCGGGACGCCATTTTCGAAGCCGCACGGGTCCATGCGAAGCCAGCCGACGTCATCGTCGAAGTTTCAATTCCAGACGGCGAAAAAATTGCGCTCAAAACCTTGAACCCGCGCCTGGGCATCGTCGGCGGCTTGTCTATCCTCGGCACAACCGGCATCGTCGTGCCGTTCTCGTGTTCGGCGTGGATTCATTCCATTCATCGCGGCATCGATGTGGCGCGCGCGTCCGGCATTGCCCATGTCGCCGGTGCGACCGGATCGACGTCGGAAGCAGCCGTCGCCAAGCTCTACGCGCTGTCCGACGTCGCCCTGATCGATATGGGCGACTTCGCGGGCGGCATGTTGAAATACCTTAAGGCGCACCCCGTTGATCGCGTCACGATCGCGGGCGGCATCGCCAAGTTGTCGAAACTCGCACAAGGCCGCATGGACCTGCACTCGCGCCGCGGCCTCGTCGATCTCGATCAAATCGCGGTGTGGCTCGGCGAAGCGGGAGCGATCCCGGACGTTGTCAACATCGCGCGCGGCGCCAATACCGCACAGCAAATCCTCGGGCTGGCGCGCGATTCCGGCATCGATCTCGCCGCATTCGTTGCCGAACGCGCCGCCGCCGCCGCAGCGCGGACGATGGCCGGCAGCGGCATTGCACTCGACGTCATCGTATTCGATCGCGACGGTAATCTGTCGGGACGAAGTTCGGTTACGACAGCCTAACTGCCGCGAAACCCCCGCCGGTAGCCGGGATCGTACAGCGCGCTTTCACGGAAATCTTCGGCGCCTAAGACTTCGCCGACCAGGATCAGTGCCGTGCGTTCGAGGTTGGCGGACGCCGCACGCACCACAATCGTCGCCAACGTACCCTTGATGATCGTCTCGTCCGGCCATGAGGCGCGATAGACGATCGCGACTGGGCAATCAGGCCCATAGAACGGCGTCAAGCGCCGCACGACATCGCCGAGCACGTGGATCGACAAATGTACTGCCAATGTCGCGCCCGTCGCCGCAAAGGCTTCGAGCGTTTCACTCTCCGGCATGGCGGAGGCCCGGCCCGATGTTCGTGTCAGTACGACCGATTGTGCCACCTCCGGCAGCGTCAGCTCGCGCGCCAAGGCCGCAGACGCCGCCGCGAACGACGGCACGCCAGGCGTGATCGTGTAGGGAATGCCGAGGCGGTCGAGGCGACGTAGCTGTTCGCCTAGCGCACTCCAGATCGACAAATCGCCCGAGTGTAGCCGTGCCACATCGAGACCCTTCGCGTGCGCCGCCTCGATCTCAGCGACAATCTCATCGAGCGTCAGCACGGCGCTATCGACTACCCGCGCCCCAGCAGGGCAGTACTCGAGCAATGCCTGCGGAATAAGCGAACCAGCATAAAGGCAGACCGCGCATCGCCCGATCAGATCACGGCCGCGAACCGTAATCAGTTGGGGATCGCCCGGCCCGGCGCCGATGAAATGCACGGTCATCGCACCGCTTCCCTATGATCGGCGGATTGCGCGGCGGCGACTGTCACGCTGCCGACAACCCGGCGCGCTGCCACAAGCCGGGATCCCGCGCCCGCTGCCGCCAATGCCGCCGCTTCGGCGATCGACGCCACGCCGTGCGCAGCAGTTGAGCGCTTCGACTGCGTTTGACACTCGGCGTTGCGCGCCTGCAAAGCAGTCAATGGCGCCGCTACGAATGCGAACCCAGCTCCTTTTGCCACGCTGCCAACGATGTCGCCAAACGGCGCGCCGGCAAACGTCGCAAGCGTATCGGCGCAAAGATCGGCGCTGGTCACAAGTTCCGCGACTGCCGCGGCGATATCGCGTTCCGTGGCGCGGCTCGTCGCGCCGATGCCGATCGCGATCATCCGGCACCGCCCGGCTTCTGCGCCGCCCATTGTAGCACCGGCATTGCCGGCCGCCATGCCACGCGATTGCCAACGCTATCAGCACGATCGATGCTGATGCGCGTTAGCGATCCGCCATAGGTCGCATGCGATCCAATCAGCGTGGCTTCGGTCTCAAGCGTCACGCCGTTGACGACGATGCGCCCGCCGGGCTTCAGCGCCGACCAGCACTGCGCGATGGTGGTTTGATCCTTACCACCGCCGCCGATGAAAATCGCATCCGGCGCCGGTAATCCAAATAGCGCACCGGGCGCAGACCCGCGCCTGACATCAAGATGCGGCACGCCGAGCGCCAGCGCGTTGCGTGCTGCCCGCGCCAGCCGCACCTCATTGCGCTCAACGCCGATGGCGCGATTGGCTGCGTGCGCCAGCAGCCACTCGATCGCGACCGATCCGCTACCGAGCCCGATATCCCACAGCAGCTCGCCGGGCCGTGGCGCCAGTGACGACAGTGTAACGGCGCGAATTTCGCGCTTTGTCAGTTGCCCGTCCGTCTCGAAATAACCGTCCGGCAATCCGCTCGCATACGACACCGGGCGTGCCTCCGGCCCGGCAACGACGTCGCACGCAATGATGTTCAGCGGGTCAATGCCGTCGATATCGAAACCCGCTGCCGTCGTGGTGCGAACGCGCTCGCGCGGTCCGCCAAGCGCTTCAAGCACACTCAGGCGCGTGTCCCCGAAGCCGTTCGCCGTCAACAGCGCCGCAATCTCGCGCGGCGTGTCGCCGTTTAGCGACAAGGCCAGTATCCTGCGCCCATCATGCAAGTGCCGCCGTATCAGCGGCGTCAGGCCGCGCATATTGAGACCGAGCGTGACGGTGTCTTGCTGCGCCCAGCCCATGCGTGCCGCTGCCAGCGACAGGCTCGATGGCGCTGGAACCACCAGCATCTCGTCCGCCGGTATCGCCCGCGCCAGCGTAACTCCGGCGCCATACCAGAACGGATCGCCCGATGCGAGTACGGCAACCGGCCTGCCACGCCGCGCCACGATGTCCGGGATTGCTGCGTCAAGCGGCACCGGCCACTGCCGCTGTTCGCCGCGCGTCGGCCCGAACAGCTCAAGATGGCGCTTGCCCCCGATCACAAGGTCTGCCGCCTCGATCGCAGCAATGGCGGATGCTTTGAGCCCCGCGCGGCCATCCTCGCCAATGCCGATGATTGCCAACCAGCGTCCGCTCATGTCATTGCCTCGGTCCATGAGTGGAGATGTGACGAATCCGGCCCGGGTTCTTATTCTCGGCGGCACGAGCGAAGCGCGTGAATTGTGCGAACGCCTCGCGGAAGACGCACGCTTCGATGCGGCGCTGTCGCTTGCAGGGCGCACCGCCGCGCCGAAGCTGGTGTCGATTCCGGTTCGCAGCGGCGGCTTTGGCGGAATCGAGGGACTGTCGGCATACCTGGTTGATCGCAGAATCGACGTACTGCTCGACGCGACGCACCCCTTTGCAGCGCAAATGAGCGCCAATGCTGTCGTGGCGTCGAAGCGCACGCAGGTGCCATTGATCGCGCTTGAGCGGCCCGAGTGGCAGGCCCAGCCGGGCGACCGCTGGCAGCATCACGCACATGCCGAAGCCGCAGTCGCCGCGTTGCCCTCCGAAGCAGTACGGGTATTCTCGGGTCTCGGGCGTCTGTCGCTTGACGCGCTTCGCCTCGCCCCGCAGCACCACTACGTCATCCGCATCATTGACCCGTTGATCGCGCCGCTGTGCGTTCCGTATGCGACGATCATCGAAGCGCGCGGACCATTCTCGACGAGCGATGACGTTGCGCTGTTCCGCGCTCACGGCATCGAAGCTGTGCTCGCCAAGAACGCCGGCGGCACAGCGGCGGTGTCGAAAATCGAGGCGGCGCGCGAACTCAGCCTCACGGTGCACATGATTGCACGTCCGTACATCCCGTCGCGCAGGACAGTTGCAAGCGTTGACGACGCGCTGGCGTTGCTTGCAGACCATCACGCCTCCTCCGCGAAGCGCGGGGTATAGACCCAGGCGCCGCCATTGGGGGTCGCGATCAGACGCGTAGCGGGTGATCCGATCAGCACAAGCGTGCGCATGTCGACGACTGCCGCGTGCGCCTTCCCGAGCGTCGTAATCTCGATATCCTCGTCGCTGCGTCCAACAGCACGCGCCAGCACAACCACGGTGGCCGCGGCGTAGGTCTCGTTTAGCACCTCAAACGCCTGGCCGATTTGTTCGGGCCGTGCCTTCGATGCCGGATTGTAGAGTGCGATGACAAACCCGGCCTCTGCCGCCAGCCGCAAACGCTTGGCGATCACGTCCCAAGGCTTCAAATTGTCGGACAGCGAAATGGCGCAGAAATCATGACCCAATGGCGCCCCAACGCGCGCGGCTGCTGCCAGCATCGCGGTAACACCCGGCTCGACCCGGATATCGATTGCGCGCCATGATGGTGGCCCGCGTTCGACGGCCTCGAACACAGCCGCCGCCATTGCAAACACGCCTGGATCGCCGCCGGAGACAACGGCGACGCGTTTGCCCTCCGTGGCAAGCGTCAGCGCCCGCTCGGCGCGGCTCAATTCCTCGCGGTTGCCGGAGGCTTCGATTGTTTGGCCCGCGCGCGGCACAAGGCGGTCCGTATAAGCGGAGTAACCGAGCACGAATTCCGCCGCTGCGATGGCATCTCGCGCAGCGTCCGTCATCCAACGGTCCGGCCCAGGCCCAAGCCCGACGACGACAAGCTGCCCGCTCATACGATCCTCCGGCCGCGGCCGCCCGGCAGCAGAATGATCGAGAAGTACGGCGCCGGCGCATCGTCAAGCGCCGCGAGCGGCATGACGCGTTGGTCCCGCATGGTGCCGCGTTCGACATAGATCGCGTCGGCCAAGCGGCCGGCATCGCGCAGCGCGCCTTTGATCTTTTCGAGATTGCGGCCGACTTTCATAATCACAGCGGCATCGGTATTGCGAACGCGCGACGTCAACGTCTCCGCATCCAACGTGCCGGGCAGCACAGTCAACACGTCGTCGCCGTAGGTGATCGGTTGATCGGCGGCGGTCCAGCACCCGGACATGCCGGTGATGCCGGGAATGACAATGACGCGATGATGAGCGCGAATGCGGTCATACATATGCAAGAAAGAGCCGTAGAAAAATGGATCGCCTTCGCACAGAAGGGCAACGTCCAGCCCGTTTTCGAGATGGCGCGCGATCGCTGCGGCGCATTCGAAATAAAAGTCGCGCATGGCCGAGATGTAAGAGTCATCATGGAAATCGATTTCGGTCGTAACCGGATATTCGAACGCCGCCTCAACGGCCGCGACCGGAATCAACGACGCCGCGATCGTCCGCGCGTGCCCGGGCCGCCCGCGTTTGCGAAAATGGGCGATGACGGGCGTCGCCGCGATGATGCGCGCCGCCTTCAACGTGACGAGTTCGGGGTCGCCAGGTCCAAGTCCGACGCCGTAAAGTGTGCCGCGCGCGCGCCCCGTCATTCGGCCTCGCTTGCCAACGCGTTGACAGCGGCGGCGGCCATGGCGCTTCCACCCTTGCGGCCCTTGACGATTGCGAACGGCACCCGGCCATCGGCGACAAGCGCATCTTTTGATTCCGCGGCGCCGACAAAGCCGACGGGCATACCGATAATTGCGGCAGGCTTCGCTGCGCCCCTATCCAGCATTTCGAGCATGCGGAACAGCGCCGTCGGCGCATTGCCGATGACGACAACGGCGCCCGCGAGGTGCTCGCGCCACAATTCCATCGCCGCTGCCGTGCGCGTGTTGCCGATGCCTTTCGCCAAAGCCGGCACACGCACATCGTCAAGCGTGCAGATCACGTCATTGTTTGCGGGCAGTCTTGTCCGCGTCACGCCGTTGGCGACCATTTTGGCGTCGCATAGCACGGGCGCGCCGCGTTTCAATGCCGCTGCGGCCTCGTCTGCGAATGTGGACGAGAACACGATATCGCGGGCGATATCGACCATGCCGCAGGCGTGAATGATGCGGACGGCAACGCGCTCCTCAATCGTTGAAAATCGCGACAGGTCGGCTTCGGCACGAATAATGGCGAACGAGCGGGCGTAGATCGCGGCGCCATCGCGGATATACTCGTGCGTGCTCATGACACACGACCCGCAAGCGCGGCGATGGCAGCTGCCGCGAGGCCTGATGGCGGAATGCCGGACATTGCGCGTAGACCATCAGCGGTGCCGTATTGCACGAGTTCATAGGCCCCGTCGCGGCCGACGAAAGTCAGTGCGGCCGCGTCGCGTCTGGCGCAACCCTTGTTGCATCCCGAAATGTGGACCGATGGCACGGGGATGCCGGCCAGCGCCAATCCGGCAATCAGCTGCTCGGCATCATCGCGCGTCGGCGTCGTCGCATTCCGGCACACCGGCGCGCCGGGACAAACATCAAAATTGAGCCGGGCATCGACCGGATCGGTGATCAGACCGAGAGATTGAGCCATGCCCAACAGGTCGCGTGCGTCTTCGCTGTTCCGCACAGGCACGACGAGCACGCGCTGTGTCGATGGCCGCACGTCGCTGCACCCTACCACTGCTGCGCCATCGCACAACAGGCGCAATTCACCAGCGCCGATGCGTCCGAACGGAAAGCCGATACCAACCGCGAACGGCGCCGCGCCTGGACCGATAAAGCCGGCAAGTGTCGCGTCTTGTTCAGGCGCAGCCGTCATGTGGTACACGCCTTGTAACCCTGATCTTGCAAAAAATTCGGCCTCAGACACAACCGCCATTGCATCGCGCATGCGGCGGATTTCCGGGTTTTCTTTCGCGACATCCTGAAACGTCTGAGCCAGCCGGACTGCGGCATCTACGGCATCGGCATAACCAACAATCGCCGCAGTTTGCCCCGCTCCCCTGTCGAGCTGCACCACGCATGAAAGGGCATCGCGCGCCGTCACGACAATGTCGGCAGAGATCTTGCTCGCTGCGCTGCCGTTCAGCGCAAAGCCGAACTTGCCGGGCAGCGCGTGAAGGGCCGTATTCTCAACGACACACCGCTCCAGGGCCGCCGCAAGCGGCCGCATGTCCATGCGCGTCGGGTCGATCCCCGACAGCGGATCGACAACGACGTTGCGCACCGCCTCCGCCTCTGCGTTATCATCGATCAGCCCGGCTGCTGCGAGCGCCGAGATTGCCTCGGCATACGTGTCCTCGTGCAATCCGCGCAATTGCACATTGGCGCGGTTCGTTAGATCGATCTCGCCGGAACCAAAGCGTGCCGCCGTGTCCGCGATGGCGCTCAGCGCCTCAAGCGAATAGCTGCCCGCCCGCGGCCGGACACGGACCAGCAGCCCGTCGCCCGTTTGCATCGGCCGCAGCGCACCAGGACACCAACCTTTGCGCATCGATTGAGCCGTTGTCATTCGGCGGCCTCGCGTGGTGATTTCGAACCCGCACCGGCTGCTGCCGCGAACACATCGTTGCGGCGTGGCTGCCAAAGCCCACGCGCGATGGCCTCGTCGAAGCGCCGCCGCATGGCGGCAAGTGCTGCCGGGTTTTCACTGGCGACGAAGGCCGCGACGACGGGGTCGCCAAGGTAGGCCGCGTACAACCGCTCGAATTCGCCGGAATTGACGGCCTCAGCGGTCGCTGCGAACGCGAAGGCAGCGTCAACCGTTGACGCCATTTCGGCAGCACCGCGATAGCCGTGCCGCATCTGTCCGGCGATCCAGCGCGGGCTTGCTGCCCGGCCATGGATGACGCGCGCACATTCCTCTTGCAACGTGCGCACGCGCGGCGTCTCGGGCGCGCCCGTGTCGCCATGATACAGCGCCACGTGCGCGTTGCCGGCAGCTGCGGCGGCAGCTGCGAACCCGCCTTCATGGGCCGCAAAATCGCCGCCGGTCAGCAGGTCGATTTCGCGATGGTCCTGGATATGTACGAAGGCATCGGCGTCGCGTACGCGAGCTGTAAAAGCGTCAGCTGCGGGGGCTGATACGCCAGCGCTGTAGGCCTGGCTCGATGCCTCGACATAGCTGCGGCCAAGGTCTGCTTGGTTCGCCCAGTCTCCGGAATCGATTGCCGCCATGACGCCGGCGCCGAACGTACCGTCCGCCGGTCCAAATATTCTGTCGAGCCGTTCAGGCCCGCGGTGCAGACCGCTGAGCGGATTGTCTGCTGGATCTTCAGCGAGTGCCGCAACGAGCCCGACCGCGACCTCGAATATCGTCAGTTGCATCGCAAATATATCGCGGAACAGCCCCGAAATGCGCAACGTCACATCTATGCGCGGGCGGCCGATCTCCGCGAGCGGGCAGCTTTCGACGCCCGTAACGCGAAACGACCGGCTATCCCAAACCGGGCGCACGCCAAGCAGCGCCAGTGCCGTCGCCAGTTCTTCCCCGCCCGTGCGCAGCGTGGCGCTGCCCCAGAGATCGAGCACGATCGAACGTGGCCAGTCGCCGTGATCCGAGACGTAGCGATCAAGAATGGCCCGCGCCGCCCGTTGCCCGTTGGCCCACGCCGTCGGCGTCGGAATAGCGCGCGGATCGACGCTATAGAGGTTGCGCCCGGTCGGCAGCACGTCGCTACGCCCGCGGCTTGGTGCGCCTGACGGGCCTGGCTCGACAAAGCGTCCATCGAGCGCCCGAACAATGCCGTCCAGCTCGGTCTTGTCGAGTACGTGCAGTCCGTCTCGTATGCTGAGTTCCTTCACATCGCACAGGAACGCGTCGATGCGCATCAAGGCGTCGGCTTCGGCCATGCCGCGGGTCAGCCCGCACGTGTCGGCAATGCCCGCACGCAAAGCCGCATCGATGATGTTTTCCGAAAGTGCCTTGCGGCGGCGCGGATCAAGGCCGTCGGCGGATGAGAATTCGTCAACCAGGCGTTCGACGTCCAAAAGGTCTGCACCAAGTTCCGTCTCGATCAGCGGCGGCGGCTTATGGCCAAGCGTCACCGCACCAACGCGTCGCTTGGCCTGCGCCGCCTCACCCGGATCGTTGACAATGAACGGATAGATCAGCGGTACGGAGCCGAGTACCGCGCGGGGCGCACACGCGTCGCTCAGCGCCACGGCCTTGCCCGGCAACCATTCAAGCGTGCCGTGAGCGCCAAGGTGCACGAGCGCATCGATTTTAGCGACGTGGCGCAGCCACAAATACACCGCGACGTAAGCATGACGCGGCGGCGTTGCAGGATCGTGATACTGCGCCTTGCGATCTCCAACCGTGCCGCGCTCGGGCTGCAGCCCAACGATCAAATTGCCGAAGCGTGCCATGTGAAATGCAAAGCGGCCAGCGGCGCAGTTTGGGTCATCCTCAGGCGCGCCCCACGCATCGGCAACGCTTTGCCGGAATGCCACGGGCAAGACCGCGAATGCCGCCTCGTAGTCCGCGATGGGCCATGACACGGCATTGGACGTCGCAAGCGCCCCGATGATGTCGCGCCTGTTGCCCGGCACATCGGCAACTGAATAGCCTTCACGGCTTAGTCGATTGGCAATTGCAATCGTGCTCTCCAGCGCGTCCAGTCCGACGGCGTGCGCGATTTGATCCGGCCGCCCGGGATACGTCGATAGCATCAGCGCGATTTTGCGCGATGCCCGGGGCGTATTGCGCAGCCTAGCCCACGCCGCCGCGAGGTCAGCCGCATGCGCGACACCCGAGGCGCACGGTACATGCCGCACAAGATCGCAGCCAAGCCCGTCGTTGCGATCAATCTCCTTGAACGATATCGCGCCCGCGAAAATCCGCCCATCGAGTTCCGGCAGCACCACATGCATAGCGAGGTCGCTCGCATTCAGCCCGCGCGGCGATGATGCCCAAGCGGCGTGCGGCGGACCAGCAAGCGCCACCTGCAGCACGGCGCAATCGGCCGCATCCAGCGGCGAGACGTTGTTGCCATCGCGGCCGGAGAACGCAGTGGCGTTGATGATGACGGACGGGCCAACCGCCCGCAATTCCTGCGCCAGCCAGCGCGCGGCATCCGGCGCCTTCAGGCTCGGCACATACAGCGCATGAACAGCAATGCCGCGCTGTTCAAGCGCGTTCGCCAGCGCATCGATAGGTGCCACATCACCGGCAATCATGTGCGAGCGGTAAAATACAATCGCAGAAGTGCCGCCCGCCTGTGCCTCAGCCGCCGGACGGCGGTAGACGCCGAAATCGGCAATAGTTTCGATGGCTCTAAACAGTACCGCGCTGCCACTCGCGCGCGACAGTAAGCCCTGAAGCGCAAAGCGCGTATTATTCAAGCCGCCCGCATCGAGAAGTGCTTCGAGCGCATCGAGATCGCCGGCGGCAACCGTCGATAATGCCGAGAGCCGCATATCGGGCCGCCCATCGCCCGGCACGAAGGCAAGCGCAATGCCGAGATCGCGGCAACGGCGGCTCAGTTGTTCCGCGCCATAGCGCCAGTAATCGAGGCCGCCGAGCAGCCGCACGAGCACGGCCTTGGTGCCCGGCAGCGTCGCATCGCAGAACAAATCGACCGACATCGGATGCGTTAAGCGCACAAGATTGACGGCGCGCAGACTTGGCCGGTGTGGTTCGGGGCACAGCCGCCACGACGCCGCGACCGTTGCTAAATCGGAATCGGAAAACGACAGCACGATGATACCAGCGGGCGCAAGACCGAGATCCTGAGGCTGGCTCGCCTCATCAAGATCACGGCTCTCGCGCACCAGCAGATGCATCACACGCCGCCGCTCAAGGTTTTGCGAATGGCCTCGCGGTCGAGGCCCTTCTGTCCGATCACGACCATGCGGCCGATGCGTTTTTCCCCAATGACCCACGCGCGCTCATAGCGGCTATCGACGCGCTGGCCGACGCCCTGCAGCAACAGCCGCATCGGTTTGCCATCGACAGCTGCGAAGCCTTTGACGCGAAGTACATCATGTTGTGATGCAATGGACTTGGCGCGTTCGACGAGATCGCCCGGCGACGCAAGCTCGGGAACGTCGACAATGAAGGTCTCGAAATCGTCGTGGTCGTGGCCTTCCTCGTTGTCGTGATGCGACGGCCGCGCGGCGAGATCGTCTTCGGCTGCTGCCGACAGGCCAAGCAGAACGCCGGCCGGCACCTTGCCCTCGCGTGTCGCGATCAACTTGATCGCACGCGGGATACTGGCTTTGATTTCGTCCGTGATTTTCGCAGTCTCGGCGCCGCTCAAAAGGTCGGTTTTATTCAGCACCACTAGATCGGCGCACAGGAGTTGATCTTCATACACTTCCTCAAGCGGGTTTTCGTGATCGACGGATGGGTCGGCTGCCCGCTGCGCCGCGATCTTTTCAGGATCATCGGCAAAACGCCCGGCCAGCACCGCCGGGCCGTCAACCACCGTCACCACGCCATCGACCGTCACGCGCGACCGGATTTCCGGCCATTCGAAGGCTTTCACCAGCGGCTTCGGTAACGCCAGACCGCTTGTCTCGATGATGATGTGCTCGGGCTGGGGGGTGCGCGAAAGCAGCGCTTCGAGCGTTGGAATAAAATCGTCGGCGACCGTGCAGCAGATGCAGCCGTTGGTCAGCTCGACGATGTTTTCGTCCGGGCAGCTCTCGACGCCGCATGAGCGCAAAATCGCACCATCGACACCAACATCGCCGAATTCGTTGACGATCAGCGCCAAGCGCCGCCCTTCGGCATTTTCCAGCACATGGCGCACCAGCGTCGTTTTTCCGGCGCCGAGAAATCCGGTGATGATCGTGACGGGGACTTTACGTGCGCTCATTCTGCGGGCTCCGGTTGCACGAAATTTAGAGGTGGAATGCGCGAGATCACACCCTTTCGAAACGTTGCCGGGCGCTCCTTCCACGGCACAATGCCATTGGCCGTCGCCGCGTAAGCGCGGGCAACAGATGCGACCTCGTCGCAATGCACCACGTTGTCGAGATCGCCGACGACGTAGGTCCATTTGCCGTCGCCCGCCAGCGCGACTGTGCACGGACGCTTGCAGACGGCGAGGCACTCGACGGTTACGACTTCGATTGAGGGATCGTCCGCAAGCAAGGCCTGCACGCGCTCCGCCAGCGCCGGTCCGGGATGATCGAAAACCGTTTCGTCATCACCGAGCTTACGGCGGCAACTGGTGCAGACAAAAACGGTGGCTCGCACGGTCATGAGACTCGGACCTAAAACGCAAAACGCCGCTAGCCCTTAGGCCAGCGCCTGAGAGCGGCCAAACCGCTGCCAAAAATATCCGGCGGCAGTGCCGACCAGCACCCACAGCACGGCGTGAACGGCGAGCGACGTGGCGGTGAATTGCCCGGCAAGCTCGGCTGGAACCGTGCTGGCGAATTCATGTGCCACTGGGGCGCCGATGACGTGCGGCGCCGCAATCAGCGCGATGCCGCCGATCGCTGCAGCCATTCCGCGCTGCGATGTAAAGATCAGCCAGATACCTGCGGCCGTTGCAGCCGCTGTGCCGAACCACCAGGACTGGCGCAGGAATAGATCGCCGGCGGCGCTGCCCGGCAATTCGGGCGGAAGCCCCATGCCGGGAGCAAGCCCCGTCGCGACAAAGGCGGCAGCGCCCCAAAGGGCTGCCGACCGCATCGTGATACTCGCCCCCGACGCGATCATCGCGGCAAGCAACATCAGCGCGAAGCCGACAGCCGTACCAACGGTGGCAAGGCTCGTGTAGGCGGTGCGCTCAAGGCCGTCCGCCGGACCCCAAGCTTCGACGACTGCGCCATCAGCTGCCGGCTCAGCGGCCCCGCCGTGAACCCGGATCAGCTTGGCGCCGCCCGATGCCTTGAGAGACGAATGATGATCAGCGGCCGGTTTCTCCGCCGCCTTCTCGTACGTCTCGGCTTTCAGAATCAGCGGCACGGTCGTGACGTGCTGCAGGCCGGAAACGAACAGCCCTGCGAGCACGCCGGCCAGAAGGCCCGCGCCCAGAATACGTGTCAGCATGATTGCACCTCTAGTGGCAGGGAAAAGCGAGCGAGTGACGCGAGTCGTGGGCTGCGTTGTGCAGCACATCGGAATGCGCGAACCCGACCGTGAAAACCAGTGCCGCGCCGATCAGAAAAGCGGCGGCGCAAATAACGCGCACGCTCGCCGATGGCAGAGTGACGGCATGACCTGAGGTGCTAACAGTCTCTTGCATTTTGGCCTTTCTCCGCCCCTCCGGCGGATGTTGAAGTTTATCGCGTGACGGCAGGTCTCCTGGCTCGCGGGTCGCTGCATCCGGCCACCTTCCCGGGGCTCACCCCAGTGGTACATAGGCCTGATGCTCGCCGCTGACAGTTGCGGGGGCAGCTGCGGATTTCGGCGGCCAAGGCCTCCGGCACCGCATTCCCATTGAACCCTCTTGCGAGGGACCGTCACCTCAACCGATAAGGGGCGGCGTACCCCCCGTCAATCGCAAAGCACCAGCCACCCTACCCTCATGACTAGCGGCAAACTTCCTCAGTCGACCTTTGTTCTCGGCGGCGCCCGCTCGGGCAAGAGCGCGTTGGCCGAAAGCCTGCTGACGGGCGTGCCTGCACCTTGGGCCTATATCGCGACGGCTGCAGCCCATGACGATGAGATGCGCGACCGGATCCGCCAGCATAAGGTGCGCCGTCAGGCTGGGTGGACAACGATCGAGGCACCTATCGCCCTGCCGGATGCCCTGACCGGCGGCGCGGCGAACATGCCGGCACTCGTCGACTGTCTGACGCTGTGGCTGACCAACCTGATGCTTGGCGGCCATGACGTCGCGGCGGCGACGGACCGGCTGATTGACGCCTTCGCCGCTCGCACCGCGCCGTGTATCCTGGTCGCCAACGAAGTCGGCCTCGGCATCGTGCCGGACAACGCGTTGGCGCGCGCCTTTCGCGATGAAGCCGGGCGCCTCAACCAGCGCGTCGCGGCAGCAGCCGATCGCGTGCTGTTCGTCGCCGCCGGCCTGCCGATGACCTTGAAAGGATAAGCCTGTGAGCGCCGACGACACGCTGAGCCCCGCAGACGCCGAACGCCACAAGTCGAAAATGGCCAAGCGTAAAGCCGTTCAGGACGCCGAAGTTGCGTCCAAGCAAATCGAGAAGGGTGTGCTCCTCGTGCACACCGGTCCCGGCAAGGGCAAATCGACCGCCGCGTTTGGGCTCGTGCTGCGCGCCCTCGGCCACGGCTGGCGCGTCGGCGTCGTGCAATTCATCAAGGGCGCCTGGCATACGGGAGAAAAGGACGCGTTGGCCCGCTTTGGCGATCAGATTTCGTGGCACACCATGGGCGAAGGTTTCACCTGGGAAACGCAGGATAAGTCGCGCGATATTGCCGCCGCACGCCGCGCCTTCGACAAAGCCAAAGAACTGATGGCCGACACATCCATCCGGCTCCTGATCCTCGACGAACTGAACATCGCGCTGCGCTACGACTACCTGCCGCTCGACGAAGTGCTTGAGACGCTGCGCACGCGCCGGCCCGATCTGCACGTCGTCGTCACCGGGCGCAACGCCAAGGCCGAGCTGATCGCGCTCGCCGACGGCGTCACCGAGATGATGGCCGTCAAGCACCACTTCGCCGCCGGCGTTAAAGCCCAGCAGGGTATTGAGTTCTAAGTGCTTCCGGAAAAGTGGGAACCGGTTTTCCGAAAAGAAGCACGGCAAAGAGAGACCGCATGACCGCACGCGCGTTGATGTTCATGGGGACGGGGTCGGATGTCGGCAAATCGCTGATCGTTGCTGGCCTCTGCCGCTTACTCTCGAACCGCGGGGTCCGCGTCGCGCCATTCAAACCGCAAAACATGTCGAACAACGCCGCCGTGACGGAGGACGGCGGCGAGATCGGCCGGGCCCAGGCGTTGCAGGCCCGCGCCAGCCGGTTGGCGCCAAGTGTGCATATGAACCCGGTATTGCTCAAACCGCAAAGCGAGACGGGCGCGCAAATCATCGTCCAAGGCCGAATGACCGGCTCAGCAAAAGCCCGCGATTTCCAGGCCAAGAAGCTTGAACTGATGCCGGCCGTTCTCGACAGTTTCAACAGGCTGAAAGCCGCTTACAACATCGTGCTCGTGGAAGGCGCGGGCAGCGCATCCGAAATCAATCTGAGGGCGAACGACATTGCCAACATGGGTTTTGCCCGCGCTGCCGGTATCCCCGTGATCCTGATCGGCGACATCGACCGCGGCGGTGTCATCGCCAGCCTCGTCGGCACCAAGCATGTCGTCGCGCCAGAAGATGCGGCGATGATCGTCGGCTTTCTCGTGAACAAGATGCGTGGCGATGCAACGCTGTTCGCTGACGGCATGACAGCGATCGCCAGCATGACCGGCTGGCCGGCGCTGGGCCTGATCCCTTACTTCGATGAAGCGCACAGACTTCCCGCCGAAGACGCGCTGGGGTTGCGCGATCTCGCTAAGGCAAACGCGAGCAGCGGCAAGTTGCGCATCATTGTGCCGCTGCTGCCGCGCATTTCGAACTTCGACGATCTCGATCCGCTGCGCAATGAGCCGGATGTCTCAATTGAATTGATCGCGCCCGGACGTGCGCTTCCTCGCGACGCCGATCTGATCCTGCTGCCGGGCTCGAAAAGTACCATAGACGATCTCGCAAGCTTGCGCGCTGAAGGCTGGGATATCGACATCCGGGCCCACGTCCGCCAGGGCCGCCGCGTGTTCGGCCTGTGCGGCGGCTACCAGATGCTCGGCACTTTGATCGCCGATCCGCACGGCATCGAAGGACGTGCGCGAACGGTTCCGGGTCTCGGCCTGCTCGATGTCAAAACCGAATTTGGCAAAGAAAAAAAACTGGTCGAGGTTTCAGGCACACTCGATCAATCCGGCGCGGCCTTCAAGGGCTATGAAATGCACGTCGGCCGCACCGATGGCCCTGATACGTCGCGGCCGCTTCTGCATTTCGCCGATGGCCGAGCCGACGGCGCCGCCACTTCGAATGGCTTGGTGTCGGGGTGTTACGTCCATGGCCTGTTCACCAGCGACGCCGCTCGCGCCGCGTATCTCTCAGACTTTGGCGCCGCGTCATCGGGCGAAAGTTATGAAAACATGATCGATGCGGTGCTGGACCGGCTCGCACAACACATCGCCGCTCATGTCGATACCGACGCTCTGCTTAAGTTCGCGCGATGAACCACGCAGCCGCAACAGCCACCACCATCACCGCCCAGGCCACTGCCGCGAGTGACAACGCGCGGCGAATATCGCCAGAATTCAGATCAGCGCGGCCGTCGCCCATATAAGCGTCGTCAGTCAACGTCTCACCGTAGCGTTTTGGCCCGTTCAGCTTGAACCCCAAAGCGCCGGCCATTGCAGCTTCCGGCCAGCCCGCATTCGGCGAGCGGTGGTTGTGCGCATCGCGCGAAACCGCCCACAGCGCCGCCCCCGGCGACGCTCCCGGCGATATCGCTGCCGCCGTTGCAATCAAAAGCCCGGTTAACCGCGATGCCGGCAAATTGACGAAATCGTCCAGCCGCGCCGCAGCCCACCCGAACGCCTCATGCCGCACTGTACGATGCCCGATCATACTGTCGGCGGTGTTGATCGCCTTATAGGCGGCGATGCCGGGCAGGCCGAGCACCGCGAACCAGAACACCGGCGCCACAACGCCGTCGGAGGCGTTCTCAGCCAAGCTCTCGATGGCTGCGCGGGCAACGCCCGGTTCGTCGAGCGATTGCGGGTTGCGGCCGACGATTTTCGCGACCGCGCTGCGACCGCGCTTAAGCCCGCCGGTCTCCAACTCCGTTGCTACATCTCGAACGTGGCCATAGAGGCTGTGGCTTGCGATCAGCGTGCTCGCAATCACAGCCAAGATCACATCGCCAGTATAATTTCCCGCGAGGCTTCGCTGCACAACAAAGGCAATCGCAACCGGCACGGCGATGACAATCGCAAGGGCTACGACGCCGCCGAGCTTCCGGGCCGTCGCACTCCAAGTCTCGCGATTGAGGCGCTGATCAAGCGCGCCGATCAGACCGCCGATCCACGTCACGGGATGGCCGATGCGTCGATAGACGGCATCCGGATAACCGGCGACCGCCTCGATAACGAGCGCGGCGAGCAGTGCAAACAGCGTCGTTTCAAGTGACATGTGCGATCAGCGTTTGCCGGTCTCTGCCGCACTCACCGCGATTCTGCGGAGCGCCAGCGCCGGTACGGCTTCGCGCAGCGATTCCCCCATCATCACCAGCACCGGGCCCTCGATCGCCGCGTCGTGCAGCTTGGTCGCGATCTCACCGACCGTCGAGGTCATTATCCATTCGTCATCGCGCGTGGCGTTGGCAACGGCAATTGCGGGAGTTGCTGGCGCCAAGCCGTGCTTCATAGCGATGTCCGTCAACTCGGGCAGCGTCCGCTTCGGCATATAGACGATCGTCGTCGCAGCCGGGTCCGCCACCGCCGACCAGTCGATATCGGCCGGCAAGCGGCCATGACGATCATGCGCGGTGATGAACTGCAAGCGCCGCGCGTGATCGCGATGCGTCAGCGATACGCCGAGCCTTGCTGCCGCGCCCTGTGCCGACGTGATGCCCGGCACAACCTCGATTGCGATGCCAGCCGCGCGGCAGGCAGCGATCTCTTCGCCCGCACGGCCAAAAATCAGCGGATCGCCCGATTTCAACCGCACGACGGCTTTGCCCTGCATGGCGAGATCGACCAGCATCGTGTTGATGTCGGGCTGCTTGCACGACTGGCGATAGCCGCGCTTGCCAACGTCGATCAGTTCCGCGCCGGCCCGGACAAGGCCCAAGATCGGCTTGGCAACGAGATCGTCGTACAGCACCGCGTCGGCGGCTTGCAGCGCCCGGACGGCACGTACCGTCAACAAGTCGGGATCGCCCGGTCCGGCGCCGACGAGCGTCACGGAACCGATGTGCGACGGGCGCGCCGCTGTATCGCTGCGTTTCGCCGTCGCGTCGCTGTAGCGCGATTCAAATGGCGTCCGTGCCTGCCATTTGTGGCGTTCGAGTTCGGGGTCGAGATGCTCTTCTTCCGGATAGCCGAGCAGCAGATAGCCGACGAGCTTCCACGTTTGCGGCACATCGAGCGTCCGGCACACCGCCTGCGGATCGAGGATCGACACCCAGCCAAGGCCAAGTCCAGCGTCGCGTGCGGCGAGCCACAGCACCGTGATCATGCACACGCACGAATGATCGAGCGTCTCTGGCATCGTCTGCCGCCCAAGGCCGTGGCCCTGACCGCCGCCGTGGTCGCAGAACACTGCGAGATGCACCGGCGCCGCGTCAAAGCCCGCGAGTTTCAGCGTCGCGTAGTGCGCCGCCTGCTCACCACCATAAATTTCCGCCGAGCGGGCCCGCGCCGCCTCAAAGTTGCCGCGCACCGCAAGCCGAGCCGCCGGATCGCCCACATTGACGATGCGCCACGGCTGACTATTGCCGACCGACGGCGCCAGGTCCGCAAGGCGCAGAACCTGTTCGAGCAGGGCTGCCGGCACGGGATCGCTGCGAAACCGCCGGACATCGCGGCGCCAGCGCACAAGAGTCTCAAGCGCTGCTGGTTCGCGCGTGCCCTGGCCGTTGGTGTCGCCTGTCGCCATGCCGTTGATCTATCGCCTGCCGGTTGTGCTTGCGTTTGCCGGTAACAAAAAATTCCGGCCTGAGACAACATTGGCCTTGGCGCCCTTAAGTCAATGCGAACTCTTGACCGGGCCCTGAGTTCGCTTTGATACCAAGTACATCTCGAAACTATACTTTTTATACTCAGGGCATTCCAAATCATCCGAGTATTTATCCGCCGAATTTTGGCCATGGACGCGATGGTTATCGCCCAAAGTCTTGGGGCTTGTTCAACGCAACCTAAGCACTGGGGGAAACAATGCTCTTTGAAAAACACATAGGGTGCAGCACGCCCAGGTCGCGCTTTCGCAATCGCCTCGTCAGCCGCCGCCGCCGTAGCGGCCAGCAAAAAGCAACCGGCAGAAAAAGCAAAGCCGCCGGTCGCCACCTTGGAGCCGGAAGTATCATCGCCGTGACCCCCGGCTAATCGCATCAGCAACTTTGGCAGCGCCTGCAGCCGTCGAGGCGGTGAGCACGGATAAATTAGATTCAGGCGGGGGCGCAGCCTCCGCATGATGGCCTGGAGCCGGCGTCCCCGCTTGCCGGCTCCGGGCGTTGGCGCTAGAGCATTTTCCGGCGAAGTGGACACCGGTTCGTCGTAAGAAAATGCGACAAAGCAAAAATCTAGAGCGCCGATCCGATTCCATCGGATCGCAAAGCGTTCTAGGCGCGAAAGACGACGGCGCCGCCCGTCAAGCCCGCGCCTGCGGCCGCCATCAGAATGGTCTCGCCGGGGATAAGCGGTCGCGCTTGTGCCACGATTGAAAGTGTCAGCGGGATCGTCGCCGCCGAGCTGTTGCCAAACTCGGCGATCGTTGACGCAACGCGGGTCTCGGCGATTCCGATCTGATGCGCCACCGTCTTCATCATCCTCGCGTTGGCTTGATGCGGTATAAAGCGGTCAACGCTACCCGCCGGAATCCCGGCTTTTGCCAGCGCCGTCCTGGCAGCACCCGTCATCATCGCAACGGCTTCGGCGTAAACAGCTTGCCCGTTCGAAATCACCATTAGTGTTTCGTTTGGATCGGTCAGCGTCGCGAACGGCTTGCGGCTGCCGCCGCCCGGAATGTGAATGAGACTATAGTGCGCGCCGTGCGCCTTCAGGTCGGCGCCTCGCACACCGGCATCTGTCCGCGCGCTCGGCGCCAGGACAACCGCACCCGCCGCGTCGGCAAAAAGCACGCTGCTGGCGCGATCTTTGACGTTGATGCGGCGCGACAGAATGTTTCCGGCAATGACCAGCACCGGCGCCTGATGCGTGCGTACATAGCTGTCAGCCAACGTCAGTGCGTAGATGAATCCGCCGCACGCACCCGCCATGTCGATGCCGCCCGCGTGCGTCAGTCCCAGCCGATGCCCGACCAGCGGCGCTGAAGGCGGCAGCAGATGATCGGGCGTCGACGTTGCGAGCAGCAGCAGCGCCACATCGCCGCGCTTAACCCCCGCCTTCGCCAACGCCATGTCGCCGGCTTTGACAGCGAGATCGGACAGCGCCTGATCGTCCGCCGCATAGCGCCGGGCGGCGATCCCAGTCCGCCGCTTAATCCATCCGTCCGCGAGCCCAAGGCGCGCTTCGATCTCGGCGTTCGCGACGCGCCGCTCAGGTGCGTAGTGCCCAAGCCCAATGATCTCAACGCCGCTCATGCGCAGACCTCATCGACCGCAACCGAGATCGCCTGATAGACAGCCGACAGCTCCTCCGCCGTCGCGCAGTATGGCGGCATAACATAGATCGTATTGCCGAGCGGACGGATCGATACGCCGCGCTTCAGGCAAGCGTCACGCAGGCCGAGCGAGACATTCGAGAGATAGCCCTGGCGCGCATCAGCCACATCAAACGCCGCGATCGTACCGAGCAGGCGCACGTTCGTGAACCTCGGATCACCCTGCAATCTCGCGATTTGTCCCGATTGCTGCTGCACGAGCGCCGCAACGCGCGCCGCGACCGGTTCCGACTTCCAGATCTCAAGGTTCGCCGCCGCCGCCGCGCAGCAAATCGGGTTGGCGGTGTACGAACTTGAATGGAAAAACATCCGCGCGCGGTCGGTTGAGTAATGCGCATCGAAAATGCGCCGCGTCGAAAGCGTTGCAGCCAGCGGCAGCGATCCGCCGGTCAGCCCCTTTGCCAGACACATAATGTCCGGCGCGATTCCGGCTTGCTCACACGCGAACAGCGTGCCCGTACGCCCGAACCCGGTCATGACTTCATCGGCAATGAACAGCACATCATGCGCCTTGCAAATACGGTGCATTTCGGCAAGCGCCGCCGCCGAATAGATCAGCATGCCGCCCGCGCCGAGAATCAGCGGCTCGCAAATAAACGCCGCGACGTCGCCAGATTTGCATTCAGCGTCGAGTGCGTGGAACGTGGCCTGCTCGTGGCCCGCGCCCGGAAACGCAATGCGGCCAACGTCGAACAATAGCGGTGCGTAGGCCGAATTGAACACGCCGCGCGCGCCGGCCGACATCGTGCCAACCGTGTCGCCATGGTAGGCGTGCTCGAGCGCCAGAATGCGGGTGCGCCGCTCGCCGTGATTGCGCCAATACCCAAGCGACATTTTGAGCGCGACTTCAACGGCCGTTGAGCCGCTGTCGGAAAAGAACACGTGCTCAAGACCGGCGGGAGCAATCTCGACAAGCCCTCGCGAAACCATCTCCGCCGGCTCGTGTGTGAAGCCTGCAAAAATAACCTGATCGAGCGCTTCGGCCTGCGCCTGGATTGCCGCGACGATTTTCGGGTGACAGTGGCCGTGCGTCACAACCCACCACGACGAGATGGCATCGAAAATGCGCTGCCCGTCAGCCGCCGTCAGCCACGCGCCGTCGGCGCGCACTATCTTGAGCATAGATGGCTCAAGTCCATGCTGCGTGAACGGATGCCAAATGCGCGGGCGATTTTTTTCCCTCATGGGCCGCCCGCCCCAAGTCCGAGAATATCGGCGATCTTGAAATTCTCAGCGAAGGCGCGGTGCAGCGCATCCGGTGTGAGTGGATCGAGGCGCGGCAAGCGCCCCAGATGTTTGACCGCGCCCATGTCGCAGATCGTACGCTGGCTGTCGGCATTTTCGTCGCCGATGAAGCCAACGCCAAGGATTGGAATGGCACGCCGCTTCAAAGCTTCGATCGATAGCAAGCTGTGATTGATCGTGCCAAGCCGTGTCGCCGCGCACAGGATAACGGGCCGCCGCCAGCGCGCCAGCACGTCGATTTGCAACGCCGATCGCGTCAACGGCACCGCAAGCCCGCCCGCGGGTTCGATCACCAGCGGCCGCGCCACATGCGGCGGCTCCAGCGCTGCCACATCGATTGTCACGCCGTCGCGTTCAGCCGCGAGATGCGGGGAAGCTGCCGTAGTGAGGCGATACGCTTCAGGCAGTATCCGGTCTTGGTTGAGCCCGCTCAAACGGCGAACGATTTGCGCGTCCGTTTCGCCCTCAAGTCCCGCCTGGACCGGCTTCCAGTAATAGCCATCGAGCGCCCGCGTCAGCGCCGCCGCAAAAACGGTCTTGCCAGCGTCGGTATCGGTTCCGGCAACAATAATCGTCAGGCTCATGCTGGCTGCCCCGCGTGGGCTTCTCTCAATGCCGCAATGACCTCGGCCAGCGCCGCCTGGTCGGTATTGAGTGTGATCGTCAGCCGCAGCCGCGCCGTGCCTTCCGGCACCGTCGGTGGGCGAATGGCACGAATGTCGTAGCCGCGCGCCTGCATGACGTTGGCAAGCTCGACCGCGCGCGCATCTGCGCCAACAATGACCGGCTGGATTTGCGACTCCGACGGCGCGATGCAAGTCTTTGCCCGCAACTCGCGGCCGGCAAAATCCACCAGTGCGTGCAGCCGCTCGCGCCGTTCGGGCTGGCGCTTGGCAAGATCGAGCGCCGCGCGCACTGTTGCCGCCACCAGCGGCGACGGCGCGGTCGCGTAGATAAATGGCCGCGCCCGGTTGACCAGAAAATCGCGGATCGTTGTCGACGACAGCACGAGTGCTCCCATCACGCCGAGCGCCTTGCCGCAGGTATGCAGCGAGATGACTTCGGCCTGGCCTTCCAGATGCGCGCCGAGCCCCCGCCCCTCGGCTCCATAAACGCCGGTTGCATGCGCCTCGTCGATCACCAGCATGGCCTCATGCCGCCGTGCAACACTTGCCAAATCATCAAGCGGCGCCCGGTCTCCGTCCATGCTGTACAGGCTCTCGACCGCGATCCATGGCTGTCCCGTGCCGCCGCGCGCGCGCCAATCTTTAATCGCGTCGTCAAACGCCTGCGCGTCGTTATGCTTGGCGGCGCGCGTCTCAGCCTTTGACATCCGCATGCCGTCGTGCGCGCTGGCGTGGATCAATTCATCGAAAACGATCAGGTCGCCACGCTGCGGCAATGTCGAGAAGATCGCGGTGTTGGCAACAAACCCGCCACCAAAAAAAAGCGCACTTTCTGTGCCAAAAAACCGCGCTGCCTCGGCCTCGAGCGCCTCGTGTTCGGGATGGTTTCCACGCAGCAGCCGCGATCCGCCCGCCCCCACCGGCACGCCGCGTTCGAGTGCGGCAACTGCCGCTGCACGAAGCTCGGGCGACTCCGCCAGTCCCAGATAATCGTTCGACGCGAAATCGACGCCGCGCCGCGGCGCAAGCGCCCTCAGGCGGCCACGGCGAAGCAGTGCGTCAAGCGCACGGTCATGAGTGGCGGACATCCTGATGTCCCGCTTTTACCGCGGGCTCACGCTCAGACGCTGAGGACGACGGAAGTTCTAAGGGCGCGAGGCCGAGCTTAGCGAAAAGGCGGCTGTCGGTGTCTTCGCCCGGGTTCTTCGCCGTCAACAGCGTATCGCCAACGAAGATCGAATTGGCACCGGCGAAGAAGCACAAGGCCTGTGTCTCATCGCTCATCCCGGTGCGGCCAGCCGACAAGCGCACGAACGACATCGGCATCATGATGCGCGCCACCGCGATCGTGCGCACGAAATCGATTGCGTCGATCTTCTCGACGTTCTCCAGCGGCGTGCCGGGTATCGCGATCAGCATGTTGATCGGCACGCTTTCGGGATGTTCTTCAAGGTTGGCCAGCGTCACCAGCATGTCGGCGCGGTCTTGGCTGGCCTCTCCCATGCCGACGATGCCGCCCGAGCACACCTTGATGCCGGCGTCGCGCACGCGCGCCAGCGTATCGAGCCGGTCGGCGTAAGTGCGCGTCGTGATGACCTTCGAATAATAGGCCTCCGACGTATCGACGTTGTGATTGTAGTAGTCGAGACCGGCGCCGCCGAGGCGCGCGATATCCTCGTCCGACAACATGCCGAGCGTCATGCAGGTTTCCATGCCCAAGGCTTTGACGCCTTCGACCATGGCAACGACGGCATCCATGTCGCGCGCCTTCGGGCTCCGCCAAGCAGCACCCATGCAGTAGCGTGTCGCACCCGCGTCCTTGGCCTTTTGGGCTTCGGCAATCACGCGCTGAACTTCCATCAGCTTTGAGGACTTGAGACCGGAGTCGTGATGCGCCGACTGGCTGCAATAGCCGCAGTCTTCGGCGCAGCCGCCGGTTTTGATCGACAGCAACCGGCTCATCTGCACCTTGTTCGGATCAAACGATGCGCGATGCACGGTCTGCGCCCTAAACAGCAGGTCCATGAACGGCAGATCGTAAAATGCCTGGGCCTCGCTGCGCGTCCAGTCGTGGCGGATGGTGCCGCCGGCGGGCGCAGCTTGGCGGCGTTTGGCGTGGAGACCGGTGACGTTCGAGGCCATGCGAGACACTTCTCCGGAAGCGGGCGCGGACCCCGCGCATTTGATGTGATGTTTGCACCGCTTGGCCCCCCGCGGGCAACCGTCAAATTGCCTCAAAGGCCTCTTGCCTGTGGCCGCCGTTAACGCTTGCCCGTCTGGCTCCGATCAAACCGCGATTTTGCCGCCGCCCTTGCGCGTAATGGCAACAATGGCCGGGCGCGGCGGCAGCCCGTCCTGGAAGTCCGGCCAGCGGGTCGATGGCGTCTCAAACGTCGCGACGGGCGCGTTCGGGTCGTCCTCGTCGGCTTCGCCAGGGTGCTGCACGGCCACGAAAAACGTCTCCATGTCAGGCGTAAAGCACGGTCCGCACATTTCCGCGCCCATCGGAACGCGGAAAAATAGTTTCGATGTGCCGCGCGCCGCGCCTTCGGTTTCAAGCGCGAAAATGCCGTCATTACGTCCGGTCCGCGCCGGCGAGTTCCCGTCGGTCGAAATCCATAACCGCCCAAGCGCGTCGATGGCGCAGTTGTCGGGCATACCGAACCAGCCGTCTTTCGTCGTCAGCGGGTTGAACGTCGCGCCGACAGCGGCGATCGACGGGTCTCCGCATTTCACCAGAATTTCCCATCGGAACGATAGGCTCGCATGGTCGCCGTCCTCCGGTGTGATCTCGATAATGTGTCCGAACTTATTATCCGCGCGCGGGTTGGCGGCGTCGGCCTCTCCGGCTTTGCGTTTGGTGTTGTTCGTCAGCATGACGTAGACCTTACCAGTCTTCGGGTTGACTTCGACATCCTCGGGCCGGTCCATCTTGGTGGCGCCGAGCATGTCGGCTGCTTGACGGGCGAAGATGACGACGTCGCCTTGATCGTTGAAACCGTTAGCCACCACAAGTGGCCCCTCGCCGTGCACCAGCCGCAGCCAGCGCCCCGTACCATCGGCCTCGAAGCGCGCGACGTGCAGCGTGCCGCTATCCAGAATGTCTTTGTTGGCGTCGCGATTGTTGGCATCGAACTTTGCATCGGTCACAAATTTGTAGACGTAGTCGAAGCGTTCATCATCCCCCTGGTAGACGACAAAGCGCCCATCTTTGTTGACGATATTACCGGCGCCTTCGTGTTTGAAACGGCCAAGTGCTGTCCGCTTGACAGCTACTGATTTAGGATCAAGCGGATCGATTTCGACAACCCAGCCGAAGCGGTTCGGCTCGTTCGGCTCTTTTGCGAGATCGAAGCGATCGTGGAATTTTCCCCAGGCATACCACTCGGCCGGAACGCCATAGCGCTTCAGCGCGGCGGCATCAGCATGGCTGGCCGCCGCGGCTTTGTTCGAAAAGTAGCCATTGAAGTTTTCCTCGCACGTCAGCCACGTGCCCCACGGCGTCATGGCGCCGGCGCAATTGTTCAACATGCCGCGCACCAGCGTGCCCGCTGGATCGGCAACCGTTTTCAGTCTTGCGTGGCCGCTTGCCGGACCTGAAATCCGCATCCCGGTCTCAGCCGTGATCCGCCGCGCAAACTTGCTCCCTGAGACCACGCGCCATTTGCCGTCCTCGCGTTTCACCTCGATGATGGAACCGCCGTGCGCCATCATTTCGATCGCGACCTGCTCAGTCGTGATGGCCGCAAACTTGGCGTCCTTATCCCTGCGGCCGATGCCGGGGAACATCATATCCTCGCTGGTGTACTCGTGATTGACAACGAGCAGGCCGTGGTCGCTCCGCCCATCGAGCGGCAAGAAGCCGATAAAATCGTTGTTGTAGCCGAACTGCAGCGCCTGCGCCGCCGCCGCCTGCTTGTTTGGTTCGAACGCTGGCGCATCGGTCATCACCGCATCGCCCCAGCGGATCAGCACGTCCGCGTCATAGCCCCCGGCGACGTGGTGCGTGGCATCTGCACCGGCCGCGACTTCCGCGAAGGCAAAACTGCGCACCGCGCCGTCAGCCGCTTGAGCCTCCCCGCCCGGCACTGAAACGAGCGCTTCGACCGCTATGACGGCCAGCAAACCGCGTCCAAGGACACGCCGCGACAGGCGCGCGGAAACGACGTCTCCCAGCGTTGGCGCTGAACTTGGGTTCGAGCCCAAGTCCTCGGCGTCCTCCAGCATTTGCGACGTCGAACGGCCGGTCATGGTCATGTCGTCGATCCTCGCGTGCGGGCGGGCTGGAGTGCGTAGCAAAGGATACGCAGTCTCGCGACATCCAGGTGACAGCGCCGGGTAGCGCTTTGGTAAATAGTTACTTCAAGTAAACTATAGAATTCATCACAAGTCATACAACTGTATTAGTCACGTCTATTGCGCATTGCGTAAGGTATACAACGGTTAATGATTGCGCTTGCAGTAAAGTTTGCTCAAAACAAGGTTATATTACTTGAGCGATGAAGCTGGGGCCGAAGTACCGTGGGCGCTAACGTTGAAAATGCCGAGTTGATGGCATCGCTGGAGGCCGACCAAGGCCTCAAAGTTCGCGGCTTTACGGCCGCCTGCGGCCCGACCGGCGGCGTCGTCATCGACCGCTGGAACCATGTCCGCGGCGTCTGGCACTTCCATCTGAGCCATTATTTCTGGATTCCTGCAGGCTACAGCGAGCCGAGTTTTCGCTGTAACAGCCAAGTGGACGCCATCGCCTACACGGTGACGGTTATCGCCAAGACCTGAGCCTATGGCTAAGCCGGGTCGCGGCCCGCTTTGATGGCCGCTTTGCCAGGCGCCGCACGAACAACTTCGAAACTCCGGTCATGCGTCAGTGACGGCACGCGGCGGCGCACATCGTCCAAAATCGCGATGTCGATGTCTGCGACACAAACGCCGGGATCGCGGCCGCCATCGGCCAATATCTGCCCCCAGGGTGAGATGATCAGACTGTGGCCGAACGTCTCGCGGCCGTTTTCATGGCGTCCGCCCTGAGCTGCAGCAAAAACGAACGACTGCGCCTCGATGGCGCGGGCTCTGAGCAGCGTGTGCCAATGGGCCTCCCCCGTGATCCTTGTAAACGCCGCTGGCACGGCCAGAAACTTAGCGCCCGACTTGGCGAGAGCACGGTGCAGCGCGGGAAACCGCAGATCGTAGCAGATCGTCAGTCCGAGCGGCCCCCACGGCAGATCGGCGACGACCGCCTGCGATCCGGCGGCATAGCTCTCGCTTTCGCGGTAGACGTCGCCGTTGCCGAGATCGACGTCGAACATATGAATTTTGTCGTAGCGTGCTGCAACGCTGCCGTCGGGCGCAATGACATACGAGCGATTGGCAATGCGCCCCTCGGGCAGTTTGATACCCATGGACCCGATATGCAGCCATTTATTCAAATCGCGCGCCGTCGCGGTAAACGCACTGAGCGCCTCGTTGTTGGACTCGGGCTCCATCGCATCCATCAGCCGGGCGCGATCCAACTCCATCAGCGTCGTAACTTCGGGCGTTTGAATGTAGTCGGCACCCTGGGCCGCTGCCGCGCGAATAAGATCGATCGCCGCCGTGACGTTTTTGCTGACACTGCGGCCCGAACACATCTGCACCAGGCCGACGCGGAAGCTATCGAGGGGCTCAGTCGCGGTCATGGGATTGCGCGGCCTTACTGCGTCAACAGTGCGTCGAGTTTACCGGCGCGCTCGAGGGCGTGGAGATCGTCGCAGCCGCCAATGTGCGTGTCGCCGATCCAGATTTGCGGAACTGTGTCGCGTCCGCCTGCGCGCTTCACCACGTCGGCGCGCAATTCGCTGCGCCCGGTGAGGTTGACTTCCTCAAACGCAGCACCTTTACGCCGCAGCAAGTCCTTCGCCATGTGGCAGTAGCAGCAATTCCCGGCGGTATAGACCATCACTTTAGGCATATCGGATGTGCCGTCCTTTTGGGGCAAGAGCCGCGGCCGACTCAAAGGTTACGCCTTCCGGCGCTCTATGCAACATTTGAGCGGTCTTTTGCGCCGCTGTGCCGCGCTTCAGCCACAGACTTTACGCTACGCAGGACGTTCGCATGTCAGGTATGCGGGTCGGTCACGAGGGCCAGCGCCAGCACATCGACTTGGCGGGCCCCGGCCTTACGCAGCGCCCGCGCCGCCGCCGAGGCTGTGGCCCCAGTGGTGATGACGTCATCGACAAGCAGAACAGCCATGCTCGAGATCGACGGCCAAGCCTCCGGTGCAACCGAAAACGCGCCAGCAACGTTGCGGCGCCGCTCGGACCGCGACAGCCCGATCTGGTGCCGCGTCGCTCTGCTGCGCCGAAGCGCAAAAGCATCGACCGGCTTGCCGGACCGGCGGGCCAGCTCTGCGGCCAGGATTTGCGCTTGATTGAACCGCCGCGATATCAGCCTCAAGTGCGCCAGCGGCACCGGCACGATCACATCGGCGTCCGCGATCAAATCTGCGCCGGCTTCGCTCAGCCAGCGTCCAAACAGCCGGCGCGCATCGTGCGTGTCGCGGAACTTCAGATCGTGGATCAGATCCCGCATCGGGCCGTCGAAGGCGGCAACGGCGCGGGCGCGATCATAGTCGGGTGGGTCGGCTTCGGCTGCGGCAGAGATCATCGCGCCGCCAGAACCTAAGGAAGCGTCGAACGGCAGCGGCAAGCCGAGGCGATCGCAAAGTGGCGGCCGGATGAAGGCGATACCGCGCCAGCATTCGGCGCACAGCGCGTCGTGCCCGGTCAATCTGGTCCCGCACCCCAGGCACAGCGGCGGCAGAATAACGTCGAAGGCTGCCCGCATCGCCGATCCGGCACGCGCCGCAAACCCCGGCCTGCGCGCGGCATCGTCGCCCTCGTCGGGCAAAGCCGGTTGCGCTCGATCACCATTTCTGTCCTCACTCGCCATGACCGCAGGTTACCTGAAATCTATGCCCGCCGCGAGTGGCGGGGCTAAATGCGAGTTCGAACACCGAAGGATATGACAGGCCCGCCGCTTATTTTCGAAGCCGGATTGCTGCGCACCCGCCGCAACCGCGTTGCTGCGCGTGCTGCCCAGCACGATTTCCTGCTGCATCGTGTTTCTGAAGATTTTGCCGAACGCCTCGCCGTCGTGCGCCGGAATTTTATCTCCACCCTCAATCTCGGCGCCCATCATGGTGTGCTGTCGCGGCGGCTTGGCGTTCTGCCAAACGTCTCTGGAATGGTTGACCTCGATAGCGCCGAACGGCTGCTCTCCCAAGCCGGCGGCCCGCGCGTCCTGGCGAACGAAGACACGCTTCCCTTCGCCCCGCAAAGCCTCGATCTCGTGGTCTCCGGCCTTGCGCTTCACCTCGTCAACGATCTGCCGGGTACGCTTTCGCAGGTGCAGCGCACCTTGAAACCGGACGGCCTATTCCTCGCGGCGCTGCTCGGCGGCGAGACCTTGAAGGAACTGCGCGAAGCCTGGCTGGTCGCCGAGGACGAGATTTGCGGCGGTGCCTCCCCGCGTGTCGCGCCGTTCGCCGACGTGCGCGATCTTGGCAGCCTTCTCCAGCGCGCCGGCTTCGCACTTCCCGTTGCCGATAGTGACGTGGTGCGCGTGACTTACGCCACGCCGCTCGCCTTGATGCGCGACATCAAGGCCATGGGGATGAGCAACATGCTCTCAGCCCGCCGTCGCGTACCGGTCACGAAAAGGCTGCTCGCGCGCGCTTGCGACGTTTATGCAGAGCGCTTCGGTTTGCCGGACGGCCGCGTCACCGCAACATTCGAGATCATCACGCTCACCGCCTGGGCGCCGCACGAAAGTCAGCAGAAGCCGCTGCAACCGGGCTCCGCTAAACGCCGCCTCGCAGACGCACTCCGCACCACCGAAAAACCTGCGGGCGAAAAGGCGGGTAAGGAATAGGCCGCGCGCGAATTCCCTCTCCCCTTGGGGAGAGGGTTAGGGTGAGGGGGCTGTAGAATGTTAGTTTGCATTTTGGCTTCACTCTCCCCACTCCGTCATCCCGGCGCGACCAATTGGAAGTCCCCTTGCGGGATCGCGGAACGCGACGATGCGCGACGCGCATCGCAGGCCGGCAACTGTGTTGTTGGTCATGCGCGGAACGGCGCGTTTTGCCTGAGCATGGCATTCAGGGCCACAAGAAGCTTTCGGGCGATGGCGATGATGGCAACCTTTGCGCTCCCTGATCTTGCAGTAATGGCTTTGTAG
>JANNSR010000050.1:0-3615 GCA_031402935.1 Hyphomicrobium sp.
TTCGTGCCATGACGAGGTTACGCCGCTTACCAGCAACAAAGACACGGCCAAAACGGCGATCGATGCGATGTGGGCCAGTGGCAACACATACATTCCCGCAGGTTTGATGTGGGGCTTAGCAACGCTATCCAAAGACGCGCCCTACGATCAAGCCCAAGATACGTTGAACGGCAACAAAGTCCGGAAAATCATGGTTCTCATGACCGACGGACAGAACACCATCTCGCCCGGTCCGAACAATGATGGCCGCCATGACGCTGCCGATACAGCACAGGCGAATCTCTACACGTCCGAACTGTGCACGAACATCAAAGCCGCAAAAATTGAACTGTACACGGTCGCTTTCGAAGTGACCGATCCAGCCATCAAACAAATTCTGGAAGATTGCGCATCTACGGCCAACAAGTATTTCGATGCTGCAGACGGTAACGATCTGGCTGATGCATTCGCGAAAATTGCCGCCGATTTCGCGCCTCTGCGCCTAACGCGCTGATTTTACCGGTCAAAGCAATCCAAGTGCCAGTTGCACCGGCTTGAACGACCGGCGGTGCAGCGCGCACACGCCGAGACGCTGAATGGCGGCTTGGTGTTCCGGCGTGCCATAGCCTTTGTGGCGTTCGAAGCCATAGCCCGGAAAATCACGCGCCAATGCCAGCATAATACGATCGCGCGTGACCTTGGCGATGATCGATGCCGCCGCGATCGACAGACACTTGGCATCGCCCTTGACGATGGTGCGGGTTGGAACGCTGAGCCGCGGCGCCCTGTTGCCGTCAATCAGCACGAGACGCGGTTTCGCACTCAGCTGTCCGACGGCCTCCGACATCGCCCACAGCGTTGCGCCCAAGATGTTATCGCGATCGATGCGGTCGATCTCGGCGATGCCGATGCCGACATCGGCAACCTTGATGATGCGATTGTAGAGAAAGGCGCGACCTTCCTCGTCGATGACTTTACTGTCATCGATGTTGGCCGGGATCCGTTCGGGATCGAGGATGACGGCGGCGGCGACGACGGGGCCTGCCCACGGACCCCGGCCGGCTTCATCGACGCCGGCAACGGGACCAGAGCCAAGCTGCAATTCGGCGGCTTCCAGTTCGAACGTCGGCTTAATGCGCGAATCGGCGATTTTCATGGGTGACATGATCACCCCGGTGCCCGCACTGTCAAAACAGCGGCAGTTGTTCTCCACTTTGGACCGGCGGCATAAACAGATCGGTCCTGAGTTTAAGCCGTTCGTCCGCCAAGCCGAAGCGCTGGCGGCCCAATCTGAAGCGGGCGGCGATCTGGTCTGCATAGGGCCCGCTGCCGCGCTGGCGGTGTCCGAACGCGGCGACGTAATCCTTGCCGCCATGCATCGAACGCAGCAGTGAAATGACGCGCCTTGCGCGGTCAGGAAACTGCTCGGCCAGCCATTCGCGGAACAGGTCTTTGATCTCGAGCGGCAAGCGCAGCACCACATAACCCGCATCGCGGGCGCCGGCGTCGCGCGCAGCTTCTAGAATGGCCTCGATCTCGTGATCGGTTAATCCTGGAATGACGGGTGCAACCATCACAGTGACCGGAATTCCGGCCGCGCTCAATTGCCGAATGGCATCAAGCCGTCTCGACGGCGTTGCCGCGCGCGGTTCCATGGCGCGGGCGACGTGCCGGTCGAGCGTCGTGATCGAGATCGCGACCTTGGCCAGCCCCTTGGCAGCCATCTGCGCTAAGATGTCGATATCGCGAGAGACGAGCGCCGACTTTGTGACGATGCCAACGGGGTGATTGGTGCGCGCCAGCACTTCGAGAATACCGCGCGTGCGCTCGATTGGTTGATAGGGGTCGGTGTTCGACCCAAGTGCAATTGTTTCAGGCTTGTAGCTGCGCTTGCCGAGTTCCAGTTCCAGCAGCGCTGCCGCGTTTGGCTTGGCATAGAGCTTGGTTTCGAAATCGAGGCCGGCGGAATGGCCGAGATAGCAATGTGTCGGGCGGGCATAGCAATAGACGCAGCCATGCTCGCAGCCGCGATACGGATTGATCGAACGGTCGAACGAGATGTCGGGGCTGTCGTTGCGCGTGATGATGCTTTTCGCCGTCTCTTCGACAACATCCGTTTTGAAGGCGTCGAGTAGGCTCAGGCTATCCCAGCCGTCGTCCGTGGCTTGGCGCGTCTCGTGCTCGAACCGCCCGCTGGCATTCGAAAGCGCGCCGCGTCCGCGCCGAAGCTCAGCTGCAACCAGCCGCTGGTTTTCGATCAGGTCTTCTGGAAATGCGGTTTGGTCCATCGGGCCACCCGGCATTGTTGAGCAGGAATCGCCTGAAGCTACCGCAAACAAAAGAACAAATAAAGAACAAAATCTAAAGCTGGAAAGGCGTTCCGAGCAGGTATGCTTCGCTGTGGCGCTTGTGAGCCCGCCCGTTTGCGTGCCAGAAAATATTCATGATCTCTGTCGTGATCCCCGCACTCAATGCCGAGCGGCACCTGTCCGCATCGCTTGCCGCGCTGGTACCGGCGGCGATCGACGGCATTGTGCGCGAGGTCATTGTCGTCGATGGCGGTTCGCGCGACGCCACCAAAATGGTCGCCGATCTTTCCGGCGCCGATATCGTCGAGGCGGCGCCCGGACGCGGCGGGCAACTGGCACAGGGCGCGGCGCGGGCGCGGTTTCCGTGGCTGCTGTTCCTTCACGCTGACACTGTGCTGCAGGAAGGCTGGGAACGCGATGCTGTTGCGTTCATGCGCAGCGTTGACCTTGGCGAGCGGCCGGGTGCGGCTGCGGTGTTTCGCTTCCGGCTCGACGACAAGGGCTTTGCGCCGCGCGCGCTTGAGTCGGTCGTGCGCGCGCGCTGCCGTCTACTAGGATTGCCATACGGCGATCAGGGCTTGTTGATCTCGCGCCGCCTGTTCGACGACATCGGCGGCTATAAGAATTTGCCGATCATGGAAGACGTCGACATCGTGCGCCGCTTGGGACGCAAGCGCGTGGCGTTTCTCGATGCGGTCGCGACCACGTCGGCGGATCGCTATCAGCGCGACGGCTATATGGCGCGCGGTCTGCGCAATCAGTTGTGTCTGGCGCTCTACAGCGCGGGGTTACCTGTCGAACGGGTCGCGCGTCTCTACGGCAATGCGACGCCGGCGCCGTGAGGGCCGCCGCGTTCGCGCCTCGCCTTGTCATCATGGTCAAGGAACCGGTTGCTGGCCGCGTCAAGACGCGCCTCGCGCGCGGGATCGGCATGATCGGCGCGGTCAGAGCATATCGTGCGATGCTCGATTCAATCGCGGCGCGCCTTGCTGGCGACGCGCGCTGGGAGACGTTGTTTGCGGTTTCCCCAGACGTAAGTGTTGCGAGCCACATGCTGCCGGTCCCGAGCGCACGTTTCAAGCAAGGCGGCGGCGATCTCGGCCAAAAGCTGCAGCATATCTTTGACATCTTGCCGCCCGGTCCCGTCGTCGTTATCGGCACCGATGTTCCAGGCATTGCGGCGCGTGATATCGCGGACGCATTTGCGGCGCTCGGCTCTCACGACGCGGTGTTTGGACCTTCGCCCGATGGCGGTTATTGGCTCGTTGGCATGAAACGGCGGCCGCATGTACCGCGCGCGTTCGACAATGTGCGCTGGTCGAGCAAA
>JANNSR010000051.1:0-12983 GCA_031402935.1 Hyphomicrobium sp.
GATGGCGCCGATCGGCGCGTGAACGTCGTAGGGCGATCCGGCGCCAGCATCGTGCTGGATGTGGATGATGGGGCGGCCGGCGGCGCGGAAGCGCTCGAGCAACGTTTTGCACTCGGCCAATGCCGGCTCGACGCCCTCGAGCTGCATGACACCCTCGCGGTAGGTGTTTTGGCAATCGATCAGGATCAGCGCCGATTTGCTGATCGTCGTCGGCACGTGACCCATGCCGGTAATTTCGCGTAGCGTCTTCGAAGCGCTCATTGGACTTCCCTCATGTTGGACTGCAGGTGACGTGGTTGTGACGCTTTCGGCCAAATCGACGGGCCGTTCAACGCCCGTCGGCGGCGGGCCCATGGCGTCAAGCGCATCGTTTTCGGCATCCGAATAAATCCGCGAGCGCGTTAAGAACCGCACGCCTTCAGGCGCTTCAAGCGAGAAGCCTGAGCCACGCCCCGGCACCACATCGATGATAATATGCGTGTGCTGCCAGTATTCGAATTGCGACTTGCCCATATAGAGCGGCTGGCCGCCGATCACGCCCATGAACACGTCCTGGGCGCCGACCTTGAAGTCATGGCGCGGGTAACACATTGGGGCGCTGCCATCGCAGCAGCCGCCGGACTGGTGAAACATCAGCGCGCCATGCATCGCGGACATTTTGACAATAAGGTCGAGCGCCGCCGGCGTTGCGCTGACGCGCGATACGGCTGGAATGGCGGTCAGTGGTTCAACAAGTGTCATTGTGTCTCCGGGCACATGGGTCGCGTCATGGGTCGCAGGCTGCGGGTGTTGTCTCAGGTCCGTCTAGCGGCTTTTGGTAGATCGTGAACCGGCGGCGGTTGCCGGTATCGAGCGAGAAGCCAACGGGAAGCCCATCGACCATATCCAAGACGAACGCGCCGCTGCGGCAGTCGCCATCGGGTTTGCTTTGCATCTGATAGACCGGAACGCCTTCGACGACGCCCAGCAGGCTGTCGCGCTGGCCAAGCCGCAGTTCGCCTGCCGCAAGGCAGATCGGCCTGCGCAGCCCGCTGTTTGCGCCTGCGATATGCAGAATGATATCCCCATGCTGCTCCTTCATTTGGCGCAGCACATCACGCGCTTCGGGCGTCGCAGTGATCGGATATGTTGGAACGGTGGACGCCATCGCACATCTCCAAATCTGACTTGCGGCCTTTGCCTACCATCACGTTTGTGTACGTAGTGCCGGTGAATGCCGATTGAAATAGGCAAACCCCGAGCGCTCGCCCTGAACCCACGCCGGTTTGACGAAAAAAGGGTGCGGAACGCTTCAGCTCCGCACCCTCCAATTGGCAAATCCAAACGCGGCTTAGAAGAAGCCGAGCGCCTTCGGGCTGTAGCTGACCAGCATGTTCTTGGTCTGCTGATAGTGATCGAGCATCATCTTGTGGTTTTCACGCCCGATGCCCGACTGCTTGTAGCCGCCGAACGTGGCGTGGGCGGGATACAGGTGGTAGCAGTTGGTCCACACGCGGCCAGCCTGGATTTCGCGGCCGAAGCGATAGGCTTGTGTGCCATTGCGCGTCCACACGCCAGAGCCGAGGCCGTACAGCGTGTCGTTGGCGATGGCGAGCGCTTCTTCCGGCGTTTCGAAGGTCGTCACGGCGAGCACGGGTCCAAAGATCTCTTCCTGGAACACGCGCATCTTGTTGTGGCCTTCGAGAACCGTCGGCTCGACGTAATAGCCGTTCGCAATCTCGCCGCTGAGGGTGGCGCGTTTGCCGCCCGAGAGCACGCGAGCGCCTTCGCCGCGACCGATTTCGATATAGCTCAAGATCTTTTCGAGCTGATCGTTCGATGCCTGAGCACCGATCATGGTTGTCATGTCGAGCGGGTGTCCCTGCTTGACCTTGGCAACACGGCTCAGCGCACGGTCCATGAACTTTTCATAGATCGAACGCTGGATGAGTGCGCGGCTTGGGCAGGTGCAGACTTCGCCCTGGTTCAGCGCGAACATCGTGAAGCCTTCAAGGCACTTGTCGAAATATTCGTCGTCGGCGTCCATGACGTCGGCGAAGAAGATGTTCGGCGACTTGCCGCCGAGTTCGAGTGTGCACGGGATGATGTTTTCGGAAGCGTACTGCATGATCAGACGGCCGGTCGACGTTTCACCCGTGAAGGCGATCTTGGCGATGCGCTTGTTCTGGGCGAGCGGCTTTCCTGCTTCGACGCCGAAGCCGTTGACGACGTTGAGCACACCTTCGGGCAACAGGTCGCCGATGATTTCCATCAAAACCATGATCGACATCGGCGTCTGCTCGGCTGGCTTCAGCACGACGCAGTTACCAGCTGCGAGGGCCGGCGCCAGCTTCCAGACCGCCATGAGGATCGGGAAGTTCCAAGGAATGATCTGCCCGACCACGCCCAGCGGCTCGTGGAAGTGATAGGCGACCGTGTCGTGATCGATTTCGCTGATCGAACCTTCCTGGGCGCGGGCGCAACCGGCGAAGTAACGGAAATGATCGATTGCGAGCGGGATGTCAGCGAAGGTTGTTTCGCGGATCGGCTTGCCGTTGTCGATCGACTCGACGAGTGCGATGACGTCGAGGTTGGCTTCCATGCGATCGGCGATCTTGTTCAAGATCTTGGCGCGATCTGTCATCGACGTGCGGCCCCAGGCAGCCTTCGCCTTGTGGGCGGCGTCGAGAGCGAGTTCGATGTCTTCAGCGGTCGAACGCGCGATCTCGCACACGTCCTGGCCGGTGATCGGCGTGACGTTCTTGAAGTACTGGCCGCGAACAGGCGCAACCCACTTGCCGCCGATATAATTATCGTAACGCGGCTTGATGACCTGCGTGCCTTTCAACTTGTCCATAGCGACGTGTTGCATGGTGTCTCTCCTCCAATAGCGTTTATGCTTTGTTCGTTATTTTGCAGCCAGCATAGCGCTTTGTCGGCGCTGGTGGCCAGAGCCAAAACCATCCTTCCTTAGTCGCAGTCATCACATCGCCGCGACTATTCTGGTGTGACAGCCTTCGAGCGATCACGCCGCCGGGAGGGCATCGTTCTCCTGCAACGCCAACACGTGGCCTGCCAAATAAAGCGAACCGCAAATCAGCACGCGCTTTGAGCCTTTATGAAGCGCGGCAATGGTTTCGAGCGCTTCGATCACGCCGCTGCGCTCAATGGCGTTGAGACCAGCGCTGCGGGCAACTTCCGCCAAGTTTTCTTGGCTGTGTGGCGTCTCGTAGGCACCCGGTATCGGCACTGTGTAGATGGCGCGGACGAGGCCGCGGAACGGCGCCAAAAACCCCAGCGCATCCTTTTGCCCCATCATCCCGACGACAAGGATCACGGGCTTGGGGGCTTTGTCCTCGAAGGCCGCGAGCGTGTCGGCCAGGACTTCACCCGCTGCCGGGTTGTGACCGCCGTCGAGCCAAAGTTCGGCGTCAACTCCGAGGATGCCGGGCAGCGGACCGGACGTCAGACGCTGCATGCGTGCCGGCCATTCGACAGTGCGCAGACCGCGCGCGATTGCAGACTCGTCGAGGCCTAAGTGAGGCAACCCTTCGGCAAGAGCGAGCGCGGCAGCGACCGCGGTACCGGCGTTGGTGATCTGATGGCGTCCGATCAACGCCGGTAACGGCAAATCAAGTAGCCTGTCGTCGCGCTGGACGATGAGGCGGCCACTCTGTTCGTAAGCGTCGAAATCGCGGCCCCAAACGCTCAGCGGCGCACCGATGGCGCGGGCCCGAGCTTCAATAACCGAAAGTACCTGATCCGATTGCGCCGAGACGACGCCAGCCGCGCCGCGCTTCAGAATGCCGGCTTTCTCAGCCGCGATCATGGCCAGAGCCGGTCCGAGTTTTTCGGCGTGATCCATCGAAATCGGCGTGATGACGGTCAGCGCCGGTTTGGCAATCACGTTGGTTGCGTCGAGACGGCCGCCAAGCCCGACCTCAAGCAGAATAACGTCGGCGGGTGTTTCGGAGAATGCGAGAAACGCCGCCGCCGTCGTGATCTCGAATTGCGTGATGTCGTCGCCATCGTTGACGGCGCGAACGCGCATCAAGACATCGACTAGCCCGTCCTCATCGATCGCCCGCGATTTGCCGTCGGCCCCCGCCAATTGTATGCGCTCATGAAAGCGCACGAGATGCGGCGACGTGTAGACATGCACGCGCTTTTCCGCCGCTTCGATCATGGCCTTCAGGAACGCCGTGACCGAGCCTTTGCCGTTAGTGCCGGCAATGTGGACAACGGGGGGGAGTTTTTTTTCAGGGTGCCCGAGTTTGCCAAGCAGGCGCTCAACGCGCCCCAACGACAGGTCGATCAGCTTGGGGTGCAACAGCATCATCTCGGCGAGAAGCGCGTCGCTGGTTGGCCGTGTGGTTGAAAGCGTCATGCACGCGCCTGGATCGAATACTGGGAAGTTTTGCCGTTAGGCGCCGCGCGGCGCGTCTTTTGTCCCCGGAATGGGCGCCCCCGGCTCGCCGTCGCGGCGGCTCTTGTCGCCACGGCCGGGCTCAAAACGCTGGCTTTGCGGCACGGACTCAGGCTCGATCGCCGCGCCGGATTCCCGCGCCGCGTTTTCGATCAGCTTGCTATCGACGGCCGCGCCATTGACGTAGGACTTGCCGTTGAGCTTGCGCGCGTCCCGGCCTTTGGTCATGTGGACGCCCGCCATCAGGATCGTGCACAGGCGGCAGAGCGTTTCGCGCATCTGGTGGCGATGCACGACCATATCGACCATGCCATGCGAGAGGAGATACTCAGCGCGCTGGAACCCGTCTGGCAGCTGCTCGCGGATGGTTTGCTGAATGACGCGCGGGCCGGCAAAGCAAATGAGCGCGCCGGGCTCGGCAATGTGGATGTCGCCGAGCATCGCATACGACGCCGTGACGCCGCCGGTTGTCGGGTCGGTCAACACCACGATGTAGGGCAGGCGCGCATCGCGCAGGCGCTGAACGGCGATCGTCGTGCGTGGCATTTGCATCAGGCTCAGAATGCCTTCCTGCATGCGGGCGCCGCCGGACGCAGCAAACAGAATGAAGGGCGCCTTGAGTTCGACGGCGCGCAGCATGCCGGCAATCAGCGCTTCGCCTGCCGCCATGCCTAGCGACCCGGCCATAAAGCGGAAATCCTGTGCCGCCGAGACAACCTGCTGGCCTTCAAGTGTGCCCTCAGCCACGAGGACGGCATCGTCCATCTTGGTGTCGGCCTTGGCGTCGCGCAGACGGTCGGTGTATTTGCGGCCATCGCGGAATTTGAGCGGGTCCTGCTGCACGGCGCGGACCTGTACGGTCTTGAACTCGCCGCCGTCGAACAGATGCTTCAAGCGCTGATCGGCGCTCATGCGCATGTGGTAGTTGGAGCCGGGCACGACAAATTGATTGGCCTCGAGGTCTTTGTAGAAGACCATCTGACCCGTCTCGGGGCACTTCACCCAAAGGTTGTCCGGCACATCGCGCTTCGCGGTGGACAACAGCCCGCTGATTTTCGGGCGGACAACATTGTTGATCCAGTTCACTTGGCGACGGCTCCTCGTATCGCCGGTGCACGGCCTATGGCCGCTGCGCGCGGCACATAATCAACGGCTGGCTGTAGCGTCAGGCATCGTATTTTAGCGCCGGACACCCGCCTGCGCCAGCATTCTTCCCAATATATGGGTACGAACCCAGGCCAGCGACAGTGCTTTTCGTGGATATCCTGTATGGCGGTCACCGCGACCTGAGCGCCGCACTCAGCCCCCGGACCGTGTCCAGAACATCGTTAACGGTGCTTTGTGACGCCTCTCCCTGCGGTCCAAGCGACTTTTCGATGGCTCCGACAAGCGCTGAGCCCACAACCACGCCATCGGCGCCTTTGGCGATCTCAGCGGCTTGGGCACCGGTTCTAACCCCGAACCCGACCACGACGGGCAGGCTGGTCGCGCCCTTGATCCGCTTCACAGAGCTGTGAACGTCGTTCACTACCGGGGCGGCAGCGCCGGTGATGCCGGTAATCGAGACATAATAAACGAAGCCGGACGTGTTCTTGAGGACTGCGGGAAGGCGCTTGGCGTCCGTGGTCGGCGTCGCCAGGCGGATGAAATTGAGCCCCGCGGCGATTGCCGGCAGGCATAGTTCGTCGTCGGCTTCGGGCGGCACATCGACGACGATCAGACCGTCGACGCCGGCTGCAACAGCGTCGGCGATGAAGCGGGCGTTGCCGTAGACGAAGATCGGATTGTAATAGCCCATGAGCACAATCGGCGTGTCGTGATCGGCCTTGCGGAAGCGGCGGACCATGCCGAGCGTCTTGACCATCGTCTGCCCGCTTTTCAACGCCCGTTGCGACGACGCCTGGATCGCAGGCCCGTCCGCCATCGGATCGGAAAACGGCATGCCGAGTTCGATGATGTCGGCGCCGGCGGCGGGGAGTCCTTCGAGAATTTTTGCGCTCGTCGCGAGGTCGGGATCGCCCGCCGAGATGAAGGTGACGAGCGCGGGGCGATTTTGTTTTTTCAGATCGGCGAAACGAACGTCGATGCGTGTTGTCGTTTTCATGTTTTAGATTTTCAGCCCCAGCGCTTTCGCCACCGTGAACAGGTCCTTATCGCCGCGACCGCAGAGATTCATCACCAGCAGGTTGTCTTTCGGCAGTTTCGGCGCCAGCTTCATGACGTGCGCAAGTGCGTGCGAAGGCTCGAGCGCGGGAATGATACCTTCCAGACGGGTGCAGAACTGTAAGGCCTCGAGCGCTTCCTTGTCGGTGATCGCAACATACGTGACGCGGCCCGTGTCCTTCAGCCACGAATGCTCGGGTCCGACACCCGGATAATCCAGGCCCGCCGAAATCGAGTGGCCTTCGAGGATCTGGCCGTCACCATCCTGCAATAAATACGTGCGGTTGCCATGCAGCACGCCCGGCGTGCCGCCGGTCATCGATGCGGCGTGGCCGTTTTCGACGTTAAGGCCGTGGCCACCGGCTTCGACGCCGTAAATCGCGACGCTGGCGTCGTCGAGGAACGGGTGGAACAGGCCGATCGCATTCGATCCGCCGCCAATGCAGGCGACCAGCGTGTCGGGCAAGCGGCCTTCCGCCGCCATCATTTGCGCGCGCGTTTCCGTGCCGATGATCGACTGGAAATCGCGCACCATCGCCGGATACGGGTGCGGTCCGGCCGCCGTGCCGATCAAGTAGTACGTGTCTTTGACGTTCGTGACCCAGTCGCGCAGCGCTTCGTTCATCGCGTCCTTCAGCGTGCCGGCGCCAGACGTCACGGCATTGAGTTTGGCGCCGAGCAGCTTCATGCGCGCGACATTGGGGGCTTGGCGCTCGATGTCGGTCGCGCCCATGTAGATTTCGCAACCCATGCCGTATTTGGCGCACACGGTTGCAACCGCGACGCCGTGCTGACCGGCACCGGTTTCGGCGATGATGCGGGTCTTGCCCATGCGCCGCGCCAGCAGGATTTGCCCGAGGCAATTGTTGATTTTGTGCGAGCCGGTGTGATTGAGCTCGTCGCGCTTGAAGTAAATTTTCGCGCCGCCGAGTTCGCCGGTCATGCGGCCGGCGTAGTAGAGCGGGCTCGGCCGGCCGGCGTAGTGCAGATTGAGATAATCGATCTCGGCCTGGAATGCCGGGTCGGCCTTGGCGGCGTCATAGGCGCGTTCGAGTTCGAGGATTAGCGGCATCAAGGTTTCAGCGACAAAGCGGCCGCCGAAAACGCCGAAGAAGCCCTTGTCGTCGGGCCCGGTCTTGAAACTGTTGAGCGTGCGCTCGTTGGCTTTCTGATGCTTGGTCGCCATGTCGTATCCTCGTCACTATTCCCGGCGCACGCGCGGCGGGCGAAGTGAATTTCAAGACTGCTTAGCGGTCTTTACAGCGTGAAGGAAGCGGCGGATCAGCTCTGCGTCCTTGACGCCCGGCGCACTTTCGACGCCCGACGAAACATCGACGGCATCAGCGCCGGATTGGCGGATTGCATCCGCGACGTTGTCCGCCGTCAGTCCGCCCGACAGCATGAATTTGAGCTTACCCCTGACGCCATCGAGTGCCCGCCAATCGAACGCTGCGCCGTTGCCGCCCGGCAGAGTTGCGCCCCGAGGCGGTTTGGCGTCGAACAGGATCATGTCGGCGACACCAGCAAAGTCCTGCGACCGCGCAGCGTCCGCGGCCGTCTCAACGGCAATCGCCTTGATGATGGAAGCGCCTGCCCGGCGCTTGATACTGTCAACGCGCGCCGCGCTTTCATGGCCGTGAAGTTGCAGAAAATCGGGACGCACGTTCTTGGCAATCTCAATCAACTGCGCATCGTCAGCATCGACGACGAGCGCGACGATCGCTGCTTTGCCGCGCGCGGCTTTGGCGAGGCGCGCCGCATCGGCAATAGAAATGTTGCGCGGGCTCGGGCCAAAGAACACAAGGCCGATGTAGTCAGCGCCGCCCGCAATCGCGGCTTCGAGCGCTTCGGGCGTTTTGATCCCGCAGATTTTGGCTTTGACGGACATTTCAGATCAACATTTCAAACAGCGGGTTTGCCCGCAAGACGCCGCTTCTGCCACCGCTTCAGTGCGATGGCGGTCCAGACCGCTTCGACGATGGCAAAGGGCCACGAGCCGATCAGAAAAGCATAGACGGCGGCAAGCGCACACGAAACCGCAAAGCCGAGCACGCACCACGCGCTCACGTCCTCAAAAGCGTAGAACAGCAGCATGGCCGTGACGGCCGCCAAACCAAAAAGCGTTAGCGGATCCATGCGTCAGCGCTGCGCAATGGCGAGTGTATTGCCAGGCGTGACACTTGCGTCGCGCTCGCGCGACAAGCGATCGGCCTCGGCCTGCCAGCGGGCGGCTTTTTGGCCTTGCGTACGCGCCGTGCGCCGCCAGCGGCCTTGCCCCATCCACGTTGCCATGCCGCCAAGGATTACGCCGAGCACGAGGGCGCCGAGAAGATAGGCATAGAACGGCAGTTGCAACGACAGCGCCGGCTGCTCTGGACGGAACGGATCAAGGATCAGCTCAACCGGCTTGCGGTTCGAAACCGCGATAGCGACAAGCGCTGCTCCAAGCGGAAACGCGATCAGCAACGTCAGAATACGCCTCAACACGGCTGTTACCTCTTGGCTTGCCTGCACCCGCGCGATTCTAAACGACGCGATCGCTCAGTGCTGGCTCTTGACCTTATTCAGTTTATCGCGAAGTTCCTTGCCGGTCTTGAAAAACGGCACGAACTTTTCAGCGACAGACACCGTCGTGCCGGTGCGCGGGTTGCGGCCCTGCCGCGACGCGCGGTGCTTGACGGTAAAGGCGCCGAAGCCACGCAACTCGACCCGGTCGCCGCGCGCCAAGGCATCGACGATTTCGTCGAAGATGACGTTGACGATGCGTTCGACGTCGCGATGGTAAAGATGCGGATTGGTGGTGGCTATTTTCTGCACGAGTTCTGACTTGATCACGTCACGCTCCCCAGCCTAGCGATCAATTCTCTTTATTTTTCAGAAGGATGCCAAACCGAAAGAAGTCCGTCAAGGCCGAGCGTCGAAATCGAGCGGTCGCGCAGGAAAAGCCCGGTCAACTCCCCGGCGCCTGCGCCGAAGATCCGGCCTGCGGCCTGCGATGCCATGCCGGCGAAACCATAGCTGCCGGTCGACTCTGGTTTCCAGTCGACGACTTTTGCTGCCTTATCGACGTTTTTGACGTCCTTGAGCCAAGTGACGGCCTCGTCCTCGCCGCCGATCTGGTCGATCAACTTGGCGTCGAGCGCTTCGCGTCCGGAGAAGATGCGGCCTTCCAGTAGACCCGGCACATCGGCCGGTTTGAGCCCGCGCCGGGCTTCGACCAGGCCGACGAACCACTTGAACCCGTCGTTGACCATGCCTTCGGCGACCTTGCGGCCGTTTTCGTTCAAGGCCTCGAACGGCGACGGCGAGGCTTTGAGCGGTCCGCTCTTGATCTCGTTCACCTTGACGCCGAGTTTGCCCATCAATTCCACGAACTCCGGCCATTGCACGATGACACCGACCGAACCCGTGATCGAGTTGCCGCGGGCGACGATGTGGTCGGTTGCGAGCCCGACGATGTAGCCAGCCGACGCCGCGACTGTGCCAAATTGAGCCACGAGCGGTTTTTTCTTGGCGATCTCGCGCAAGCCTTCGTAAAGCGCTTCGCCGCCCGTCGTCGTGCCGCCAGGGGAGTTGACGTACAGCAGCACGCCGGCAACATGGTCGGCCTCCGCTATCTCTTTAAGCATCTTGAGCTGATCGCGGCTTTCCGTGATCGTGCCTTCAATAGCAATGCGCGCGATCTGCTTTTCACCCGAAAGCGTCGCCAGCTTGTCGCCGCCGAAAGCGAGCGCGGCGAGCGCCAGCGCAAGCCCGGCAATGCCAGCCGCGCGCCAGAACGAGACCGAACGGCGCAACCGCCGGCGATCGAGGACTGTTTCAGTTTCAAGCATGGGCGCCTCATGACTGCGGCCGGGGATAGGGCCAGGACCTTGGTCTAGCGTACTAAAGCCGTGAACTCAGCATAAGTTAGGCAAGGTTCGGGCCGCCAGCAACACCTGCGCGGCATCAGACCCTAAATAAACGGGCGCGCGGCAGGATTAGCCGCGCGCCCGTTAATACATCTGAGACGTCGCGACGCGCTCTTTACTCGGCAGTGTCGTCGTCGCTGGTTTCGCGCTTCTTGATCGCAGCCTTGAAGATATCGCCCAGCGACGCGCCTGAATCGGACGAGCCGTAGGTTGCAACAGCCTGCTTCTCGTCGGCGATTTCGAGCGCCTTGATCGAGACGGCAAGTTTGCGGGCCGCCTTGTCGACCGACAACACGGCGGCATCGACCTTGTCGCCGACGTTGAAGCGCTCGGGGCGCTGCTCGGAGCGGTCGCGCGAGAGATCGCCGCGCTTGACGAACGCGGTCAGATCGCTGTCGGCAACCTTGACTTCGATGCCGGCTTCTTGAACCGCGATGACAGTACAGGTGACCGCGTCGCCCTTCTTAAACTTGGCCATGGCGTCGATCGGATCGCCGCCGAGCTGCTTGATGCCGAGCGAGATGCGCTCCTTCGAGCCGTCGACGTCGAGCACGACCGCCTTAACGGTGTCGCCCTTCTTGTAGTCCTTGATGGCTTCATCGCCGGCCTTCTGCCAGTCGAGATCGGACAAGTGCACCATGCCATCGACGCCATTGTCGAGGCCGATAAACAAGCCGAATTCTGTGATGTTGCGGATCGGGCCTTCAACCGTCGAACCCTTCGGATGTGCTGTGAGGAATGAATCCCACGGGTTATCCTGGGTCTGCTTCAGGCCAAGCGAGATGCGGCGCTTCTGCGGGTCAACTTCGAGAACCTGAACTTCGACCTGCTGGCTGGTCGAGACGATCTTGCCCGGGTGCGTGTTCTTCTTGGTCCAGCTCATTTCCGAGACGTGGATCAAGCCTTCGACGCCAGGTTCGAGTTCGACGAAGGCGCCGTAGTCGGCGATGTTCGTGACCGTGCCGTTGATCTTGGAGCCGACGGGGTACTTCTCGGCGATCGCCGACCACGGATCCGACTGCAACTGCTTCATTCCGAGTGAAATACGCTGCGTTTCCGGGTTGATGCGGATGATCTGCACCTTCACCGTATCGCCGACGTTGAGGATTTCGCTCGGATGGTTGACGCGGCGCCACGCCATGTCGGTGACGTGCAGCAGGCCGTCGATGCCGCCGAGATCGATAAAGGCGCCGTAGTCGGTGATGTTCTTGACGAGGCCGTCGATGACTTGGCCTTCGGCGAGACGGGCGACGATTTCGGTGCGCTGTTCGGCGCGGCTTTCTTCCAGAACGCTACGACGAGAGACCACGATGTTGCCGCGGCGGCGGTCCATTTTCAGAATCTGGAACGGCTGCGGCTGATGCATCAGCGGCCCGATATCGCGCACCGGACGGATATCGACCTGCGAACCGGGAAGGAACGCGACGGCGCCGTCGAGATCGACGGTGAAGCCGCCTTTGACCTTGTTGAAGATGACGCCCGTGACCTTCTCGCCTTTTTCATGCAAGCGCTCGAGTCGGGTCCAGCTTTCTTCGCGCCGCGCCTTATCGCGCGACAGCACCGCTTCACCGAGCGCATTTTCGACGCGCTCCAGGTAAACTTCGACGGTGTCGCCGACCACGATATCGGGCTTGCCGGGTGTCGAGAATTCCTTGACCGCGACGCGGCCTTCCATTTTCAGGCCGACGTCGATGACGGCCATATCTTTGACGATGGAGACGACCTTGCCTTTGACGACGCTGCCTTCGAACAGATCGTCCTTGGCCAGGCTCTCGGCCAGCAGGGCCGCGAATTCATCGTGCGACGGCGACATTTCCTTACTCAGTTGAGCTGACATTCTTTCTCCTTGCGAAACGGGTTGAGGCCTGCGCTGCCGATAAGCCGCGCACGCGATTGAGTTGAAGATTTTGGATGCCTCAAAAAGCGCTGATCCGCAGACGCGGAACGGCTTGCCTTCAAAGGCTAGATATTTGGGTTGGTGTGATACCGCCGTGATGGGCGCTTCGCCCTACTGGCTTGAATTTTGGGCCTGCGCTTCGCAGATCCCAGCCAGTCGATCTTCCTCATGATCCATCCGACAGCGGCGTCGAATGAGGCCGGGTATAGCTAGACAACGGCACGTCCGCAAGTGCCAAACCGCGGTGCCGCGCCAATTGAATGGTAACCGCACCCGCCGAATTCTGGCCCAGTTGGCTGCCCGAGCATGCAGTACTGGGCAGCGTCAAATTTACTCAAACTCCGGCCAACTCATATTCGCCGTGATATCCATGTCGCCAAGTGAGACATCCGAATCGAGTTTAGGCACGGCGTAACATAGGAACACTACGTCGCCGGGCCGCAGAATGCGATCCATCTTCAAGCCACGAGCGCAGCCATGTAGAGCGCGCGCCGCACGCGCCGCCGTCCGCCTTTGATGCTGCGCTTTCCGCGCCGTTGGCCGCTGTCATTGTTGAGCGGCGCAAGACCGGCGAGAGCCGCAACGGCTTTGGCGGGGCGCTGTCCGA
>JANNSR010000052.1:0-21753 GCA_031402935.1 Hyphomicrobium sp.
CGAGATCGGCAACCTGACCGGTCGGGTTCGACGGGTAGCTGAGCACCATCGCTAACGGCTTCGGAATCGAATGACGTACGGCCCGTTCGACACCGGCCAGAAATGCGTCGCCGGTGGCAGCCGGGATGTGCCGCATGGCAGCGCCGGAAATGATGAAGCCGAATTCGTGGATCGGGTAGGTGGGATTAGGCACCAGGATCACATCGCCCGGCGCGGTGATCGCCTGCGCCATGTTGGCAAAGCCCTCTTTCGAGCCGAGTGTCGCCACCACCTGAGTTTCGGGGTTGAGTTTTACGCCGAAACGCCGGTCATAGTAGGCCGCTTGAGCCTTGCGCAAGCCGGGAATACCCTTGGATGCGGAATAACGGTGCGTGCGCGGCTTAGCAATCGTCTCGATCATCTTGTCGACGATGTGCTGCGGCGTCGGCATATCCGGGTTGCCCATGCCGAGATCGATGATGTCGGCACCGCGCGCGCGGGCCACCGCTTTCAGCCGGTTAACCTCGGCGAAAACGTAGGGCGGCAGGCGCTTGATGCGGTGAAAGTCGTCGGACAATGCGGGGCCTCGGCAAAGCATATGATTTGGGCCCTGTTTACGCTTGCCTTAACCCCCCCGTCCAGCCCGATGCGGCCTTGCGGCTGCCTGCGGTGAAGTGAGCTGTGGGCCTCGCACGTGCGTCGCGAGAAAGCATGGCGGCGATTAGCCTTGATCGGGGCCGTCCGGGCGGGCACTGTCATGTGCACAACAGGTCCGGCGCATATAGACCCGGGGATCTGGCGTACAAGGTGTGCGGAAGACAGGCGCTGAAACGGGCGCTAGACCCCAAGCCGGCAAGAAAAAAAGGTCTGCCAAAGAGCATGCAGAAGGAAAATCCGGACGCTCACGCGTTTCTGACCAGCTATTTGATTCCGAATCCCGACCAGTTCGCGGCCAATCTGTTGAAGGTCTTCGAGCACGGCAGTGCGGCGCTGTCGGAAATGGCGGCGCGTCCCGATGCGAAGGGCGGACCCTATTCGCAGTCGAGCGAATTTTCCACAGCCACCGAAAACATGATGGCGCTGGCCCGCAAATGGCTTGCCGACCCAGTGCGGCTTAATCAGGCGCAGAACGAATTCCTCACCCAGTTCGCGGCGCTGTGGAACAACGTCATGAGCCGCATGATGGGACTGCCGGTGGCGCCGCTGATCGAGCCCGGGGCAAACGACAACCGCTTCAAAGATCCGGAGTGGACGCACAATCCGTTCTTTAATTTTTGCAAGCAGGCGTATCTGCTGACCTGCAAATGGGCCGAGGACCAGTTGAAGGAAACGCCAGATCTCGACGCGCGCGAACGCCATCGCGCCGAATTCTATCTGCGCCAATTGACCAGCGCCTATTCGCCGTCGAATTTTCTGGTGACCAACCCGGAAGTTCTGCGCGAGACGTTCCGCACCAACGCGCAAAACCTCGTCAACGGCGTGACGTTGCTGGCCGAAGACCTTGGACGCTCGGATGATCTGATGAAGATCAGCCAGACCGATACGACCGCGTTCGCAGTCGGGCGCAATCTGGCAACGACACCCGGCAAGGTCGTGTTCCAGAACGATCTGTTGCAACTCATTCAATACGCGCCAACGACGGACAAGGTGCGCGAGCGGCCGATCCTGATGGTGCCGCCGTGGATCAACAAGTACTACATTCTCGACTTGACCGAGCAAAAGAGCTTCATCAAGTACGTCGTCGACCAGGGCTTCACGGTGTTTGTGGTGTCGTGGGTTAATCCGGGCGAGGCGCTGGCGGACAAATCATTCGAAGACTACGTGCTTGAGGGCATTCTGTCGGCGGGCGAAGCCGCAAGCCGCGAAACCGGCATCAAGGATATCAATGTGCTCGGCTATTGCGTCGGCGGCACGGCGCTGTCGACGGGCCTTGCCTACCTGGCCCAGCGCGGCGAAACCCCGTTCAAATCGTGCACGCTGCTGGCGACGCAGGTCGATTTCTCGCTCGCAGGCGATCTGCTATTGTTTACCGAGGACGAACAGCTCGACAATCTCGACACATTGATGAACGAGCGCGGGTTCCTCGATGGCTCGCGCATGGCCAACGTGTTCAATATGATGCGGCCACGCGATATGATATGGCCCTACATCGTCAACAACTACATGCTCGGCAAGAAGCCGTTTCCGTTCGATCTGCTGTTCTGGAACCAGGACTCGACGCGCATGGCGGCAGCCAATCACAAGTTCTACCTGCGCGAGTTTTATAACGAGAACCGCTTTGCCAAGGGCGACATGACGATCGGCGGCACGCGGCTTGAGATTGGCAAAATCACGCTGCCGATCTTCGAAGTCGCAACCCGCGAGGATCACATCGCACCGGCAGCCTCCGTCTATCGCGGCTCTCTCATGTTCGGCGGGCCGGTCGAATTTGTGCTCGCGGGGTCAGGCCATATCGCCGGTGTCGTCAACCCCCCCGATAAGGTCAAATATCAATACTGGACCAAGGGCACACCTGCCGCCGATCTGAGCGGCTGGCTAAAGGGCGCGACCGAAAATCCGGGATCGTGGTGGCCGCACTGGATCGACTGGCTGCATAGCCATGCGGGCGGCTGGACGATACCGCGCAATCCCGGGCAGACGCTCGGCACAATCGAGGATGCACCGGGCAGCTACGTCAAAAGCAGTTAAGCGCGGCGCTCATTACGCCAGCTCAAACTCGCCTTCGAAGTCGGTCGGCCACAGCACGGTGAAGTCCTCGCCTTCCAGATCGCGATAGGCGACGGCGTTGATCTCGAGATCGTCGGAGGCTGCCTCCTCGACGAGCGGCTCGATCTTTTCCCAGACCTTGGCTGGGTTCTTGGCAAGCAGGAACAGGTGGATGACGCCGTCGCCGGGCTCGTGGCCATCGACCTCGACTGTGGTCGAGCCCTCAAGAGCGGCGATCAACTGATCCTCGAGCGCGATGACTTTGTCGAGCGTCTCGCTATCGTCGCCCTGGAATTGGAGCACGAGCTGATGGTTCATGGTCTGCCGGTCCCTTAGTTGCCAGCTCGAAAGCCGCCAAAAAGGCCGGACGAAAGCGGTCTGTCAACCGCTTTACGCCGTCATTCCCTAGATGAAACTTGTACCTGTCAGATTTTAGCGACTTGGCCCGAGATACCGCAGTGCCAGCGCTGGATGACCCAATTCGGGTGTTCGCCGACCCACTTGGCCATCTCGAACTGGCCGTACGTCATGCACTCACGCGAAGAGACGCTGTCGGCTTCAAAGTTCAGATGGACGTCTTTGCAGCGCGACGGTTGGTCGATCATGCAGACGGCTACGACAAGCTCAATCATCTAACACCCCCAGGTGCAGGCTGGCAGATCACTCGGGCGAGTGATCCGTGTTGACCCTGGGCGTGTTCCTCAAGTCGTCTTTTTATGATGTCGAGTGTTAGCGGAAGGTATGCATATTTCGTTAAATGCTCAAGAACTCGGCGGACACACTTTATGCCTCGTAAGTAGCCAGGAACAAATCCCGGGCAATGTGTTGCGGTTTTCCCTCAATGTGTGGTGCCTTATGTGTCATTCCGGAGTTACATTTTCGTGCAAACGCCGGTAATGAGTGATTCAGTGAGTAGAACCGGCTGCCCGGGCGCGTGCGGTTCTGCCACAGCTGATTCGGTTTCCATGGAAGTGCCCGCAGACCGCCTTGTGCCAGCCCCGGTTTTCGCGGCACAGAAGTTGCTGATCAAAGCGGGTGCGGGTTTACGAGGCCATATAGTGACAATCGACATTTCGGCGGCAGACAACGCTACTCTGCAGCCAAATCCTCCTGCGGCGCCGGTTGGTTGGGCGTGGGTTTTGAGGCGGTCGGCACTGCTGGCCGCGATCCTCTTTGCCGGCGTGCTGGGCGCATGCCTACTGTACGCCGCCGCAAGCAACGCTGAGCCGGGGCGGCGCGGTGCGGCATCCCCCGTGCCTGCTCAGGCTATGCCGATTTGACGTCCATGGCTGTTGCCGGGCCATGCCTTCGGCTGTAGTCACAGTTTCGCTTCAAGCCTCTGTCACCCAGGTTTCGCTTTAGGTTAACGGCGTTCGGCTAGTCTAGCCGCCGCCCCTTGCCAGCGAACACCATGACCCGTTTTGAAATTCAACCCGCTCAGCACCTTGCCGTCCTCGGCTGGATTTTGGCGGTGGCAGTTGTGTTCGTTGGCGCGGCTACAAGCGAAGCCGCCGGCGTCAAGCGCACGCGCAGCACGGCGATCTCGGCGGTCAAGAGCTGGGCCGTGCAAATGCAAAACCTCGATGTCAATGCCGCGCGCGCCACGGACGTCGATCTGTTCGTCACTGATGCGACCGCGGGCGGTCCTGATGGCCGGGCGCTGGCGCCAGCCGAGGTCGCGGCGCTCAAGGTCAAGCCCGATGGCGGCCGCCGCCTTGCGATCTCGTATCTGTCGATTGGAGAGGCGGAAGACTATCGCCCGGACTACTTCACCTCCGAATACATGACCGAGGACGCCCCCGATTGGCTGCTGCAGGAAAATACGCGGTGGAAGGGCAACAGGCTGATCCGCTTTTGCAAGGAAGGCTGGCAGCGTACCATCCTTGGCGACGACGACGGGCGCAGCGTCTACAACAGCCTCGATCCCTCGCCGCTCTATAAGTTGATTGAACTCGGGTTCGACGGCGTTTACCTCGACCGCGTCGACGTCTACAGCGAAGTGCGCAAGGAATGCCCTGACGCCGCCGCCAAGATGGTCGCCTTCGTCACCCGCCTCGCAGCGCACGCCCGCAAGAAAAATCCGAACTTCATCGTCATTCTGCAAAACGCCGAAGAGCTACTGCAAGACGCCAAAATGGTCGCGGCGATCGACGCGATTGCTAAGGAGGATCTGTTCTATGGCGCCGATCACTCCGAAAGCGAGAATGATGCCGGAATGGTCCGGGACGTGTTGGCGAACTTGAAGATCGCCAAAGCTGCCGGGCGGCCGGTGTTCGTGCTCGACTATATCCATGATCCTGCGCGGCGTGCCGCCGGCAAAGCAAAGATTGAAGCGCAGGGCTTTATCCCGTATTTCGGACCGCGCAAGCTCGACCGCCTATGGTGGCCAAGCGCAGAATTCTGAGATCGCGAGTTCGCGTTGCTCGCTGGAATGCACGGGACGCATGAAACGGATCGCGATTGCAATTCTGGTGACGCTGGTCCTTGGCCAGTTGCCGGTCAGCGCCGGTTCGCTCAAACCTGTTGCCAAAGCACAAAGCGAAACGCGCGACGCGCGCCTTGATGCCCGCGCCCGGAAAAAGGCCATGGCGGCGGTCGGCACGTGGGCTATCCAGTTGCGCTTTCTCGATCGCACAGCCCTTGCCGCCGCTCCGGTCGATCTGGTCGTAATCGATCACGCGCCACACCCGAAGAAGGACATCGAGACGCCGTTTACGCGTGCCGAGATCGCGCCGCTGCAAGTGAAGCCCGATGGCTCAGCCCGCATCGTGCTGGCTTACCTGTCGATTGGGGAAGCCGAGCGCTATCGCTATTACTGGCAGGCGGTGTGGGATGCGGCTGAGACGAGGCCTGCGTGGCTCGGGCCTGAGAACCCGCGTTGGCCTGGTGACTACGCCGTCAACTTCGCAAGCCCCGAATGGCAGGGTATCATTTTCGGTGCGGCCGATAGCTACCTCGACCGCATCATTGCGAGCGGATTCGATGGTGTGTTTCTCGACCGCGTCGATGCCTTTCAGGATGTAGAAGCGACGGACCCGGGCGCCGAAGCGGCAATGAGCAGTTTCGTTGCGCGCCTTGCTGACTACGCGCGGCGAAAGAATCCGGAGTTTTTGATTGTCATGCAGAACGCCGAGGAACTGTTGCGCTCGAAGTCGCTGGTTTCACGTATCGACGCCGCTGCCAAGGAAGACTTGCTGTTTGGGCATGATAACAGCGAGGCCGAAAACCCTAAGCAGATGGTGCAGGATACGATCGGCTATCTACGCCGGGCACGCCGCGCCGGCCTCAAGGTTCTGGTACTCGAATATGCGGCAACGCCTCAGTTAGCAGCGGCGGCGCGGGCGCTGGCCAAGCGCGAAGGATTTGTTCTGCATGTCACAGAGCGGATGCTGGGCCGGCTGTCGCTGGACCAGCCGGCGCCGTGATCATGCGGTGGTGCGCGCGTTAGGACGCCACGGCGCGTTCGCCTTTGCTGCTGAGGGCCGCTTGCGCAAACTGCAGCGGCAGCGCGGTCGTGTACTTGATCTGCTCCATGGCGAAGGCGGACGAAACTTTGGCGATCTCGATGCGCGCAATCAGCTTTTTGTAGAACGCATCGTAAGCTGCAATGTCGGGCACCGCGACACGGAGCAGATAGTCGACTTCGCCCGACATGCGGTAAAATTCAACGACCTCGGGGAAGTCTGCAACCGCGCCGTGGAATTTCTCGAGCCAGCCGTGCGAATGCTGATCGGTCTTGATCGACACAAACACCGTAACTCCGGCGTTGACTTGGTTGGCATCGAGGATCGCGACGCGGCGCTGGATGATGCCCGCCTCCTCAAGTTTTTGAACGCGGCGCCAGCACGGCGTCGTCGATAGCCCGACCTCCTTGCCGATCTCGGCAACCGGGCGCGTACAGTCCGTCTGCAGAATGCGCAGGATCTTAACGTCCATCTCGTCGAGCATGGGCCACCACTCCCATAAGAACATATTTTCTTCATTTGTAGGATTTCAGAATAATCATTTTCTATTCTGTCGTTGTCAATCGCTAAATTAGTATTTTTTTCTGATATTTACCTTGGACCGCTTGTGCTTGTGCATGCGCGATGGCACTTTAGAAGGTGTTAGGCGAGCCCCAACGGATGCTCCAATTGATGTTTTTAATCAGACCTTTATCGGCCAACGTCTCGATCGCGACCGGGACGGCGCCTCTGGCCGGCGACCTCGCCGCCATCAAAGCTGCAGGCTTTTCGACCCTTATCGACTTCCGCCTTGATGGCGAAGCGCAAACTCACGAACCAGACGTGACCAGGCGCCGGGCGGCTGAAGCGGTTGGCCTCGCCTATGTGCGGATCCCGGCCGCAAAGCATGAACTGTTCACCGATGCGGTCGTTGCCCCGGCAGCAGAGCTTCTCGTCAACGCGCGGGGGCCGATCCTCGCGCACTGTGCATCGGGCCAGCGTGCGGCGATCGTCTGGGCTGCGGCGACAGCGCGGCGCGAGCCTGTTGGCGACGTCCTAGAGGCGCTGCGCGCGGCCGGGTTCGATTTTGAGTTTTTGCGCGACGATCTCGAAGCCCAGGCTGACCGCAGCCGCTGGATGGACCAGAGTGCGGCACAGCCAACTGCGGCGGCGGCCGCAACAGCCAAAGAACTCGAAGCTGCTTAGGCCAATGCGCTTGGCCGTTTTGAAACATCGGCGTGCCAGCGCATGACGTTTGCGAACGCCGTTGGGGATGCGACCTTGGCCGGTTTCATGAAATCGATGGCGACAAGCGCCGTGATGTCGGCGACTGTAAAGTCGTCGCCTGCGATATAGGGGCTTTCGGCAAGGCGGACGTCGAGACGTGCGAGTTCGTCTCGAGCCTTGCTGCGGTTCGCCTCGCCCCATGCCGCGATCTGCGGCACTTCGAGCGGCGTCATCGCTGGATGCAGGTGACGGAACACATGGGCGACGGCCTGAAACAATCCAAGCTCGACCCGGCGGTTCCACATTTCGACTTCGGCGATTTGGAGCGCGCTGGCGCCAAACAGGGGTGGCGCCGGTTGCAGAGCCTCGAAGTAGCGGCAGATCGCCATCGTCTCGGCAATAGTTCTGCCATCGTCGAGCACCAGCAGCGGCACGCGCTGCCAGGGGTTGAGCGTTGTAAACGCCGCGTCCTTCAGCACCCCCGACATCAGGTCGCGTTCCTCAAACGCGATTCTGATGCCCTTCTCCGCGAGAAAGATCCGCACCCGCCGCGGGTTTGGCGCTTTCGCAGTTTCGATGATGCGCATGGCTGTGGTGTCCATCACGCCAGTATCTCCATCACGTCGATATCAAAGCCCGATTCCGCGCTCGTGGCGCCAATCGCGCGGACGTTCGAACTCGGAGCCCCACAGCCCGCGCTTTCTGAGTTTCGCGTCGCCTTCTTCGCGCAGGTAACTGCCGTAGGCGACGGCCATGCCGGACGCCACCATGCCCGCGTTCAGATCGCGGCCACCGGCGCTGCAGCGGCCGAGCACGCGGCCATGCTTGTCGCGTTCTTGCGCCCGGCACGTCACGACATCGCGCCCGATCAGGCGGACAAGCTCTTCGCGGGCAGCGCTACCGCAGGCCCACTCGCGCCCGTCGCGCTTGCAGGTCTGTTTGCCCTCGGGCGCGTCGATGCCTTGCAGGCGGACCTCGTCGCGGCCAACGAACATGCTGTCGCCGTCGACGGGACGCGCCACGCCCGAGAGCTCCGCGGGCGCTGGTCCGCCGGGCGATCCTTGCCGCCCAGAGCCGCCGCCGGGGAAGTGCTGTGGTCCGAAAATCGCAGCAAGCGCCGCCATAATCAGCGCCGCAGCCCAGCGTGCCAGCTGGCGCTGGACGTCGCGACTTAAGCCTTGCATGTCCAACACCCGTGCAAAAAAGTACGCCTGTTAACCGTTCGTTGATCGGCTTGCCGCCACTTTACCGGAGTGGGCCATGCTGCTTTCGGCGTGGCTGCTTTGGTATGGGATAGCGGCTCTCCGGATGGACGACAACGCTGATAGCGCCGAAACGGACGAGCGTCGGCGGGCACGGCGGCCCTCCCGGCCCAAAAAGGCCGAGGACGAGCTGAAGGCCTACCGCGACCGGCTGACCCACGGCACCGCCAACAAACCCGAATTCGAGTACGAGCTTTTGTCGATGTTCGCGCGCAACGAAACGCGCGACCAGTTCGCCATGCCGGCGCTGTGCCTGTTCTTCTGCATAGCGTCGATGTTTTGGGCAACATTCGCGGAAGCCGCAGGCTGGATCGTTGTCGTCACGCTCGCCAAATTAAACATGCTCGACAAGTGCAAGCGTTTCTTGGCGATGCCGCGCACAGAGGTCAACGTCGGCGAATGGCAAAAGCGCTTCGTGCGCGTCGAGTTCTTCAACGGCATCGCACTTGCGGCCTTCGCGCTGATCGGCTTCACGAAAAGCAGCGGCACTTTGTCGGACGCCACGTTTTCCTCGCACGTCTTTATCTTTGCAACACTCATGGTTGTGCTGGCGGTTCGCATGACCTTCGCGTCGACGCTGACGCGCGTGTTCCTGGCCGGCACTGTGCCGATGACGGCAGCGGTAGCCGTCCGACTGTTCTCGCTGGGCGACCCGTTCTATTTCGCCCTCGCCTCAATGGCGATCGGTATTCACTTGTTCTTCGTCTATCTCGCCAACGGCCTGCATGCGACGGCGTTCTCTATGGTCGAGTACCGGGCTGAGAAAGACGGATTAATCGCCGAACTCGAAGAAGCCAAGTCGTTCTCGGATGAAGCGCGGCGACGTGCTGAAGCCGCAAACAAATCGAAGTCGCGGTTCCTGGCGACGATGAGCCACGAACTGCGTACGCCGCTCAACGCCATTATGGGCTTTTCCGAAGTCATGGAAAAGGAACTGCTTGGGCCGATCGGCAACGATACCTACCGCGAGTACGCGCGCAACATCCACTCCAGCGGCACGCACCTTCTGCATATCATCAACGAGATCCTCGATCTGTCGCGCATCGAAGCCGGCCGCTACGACCTGCACGAAGAGACGTTCCGCTTGACCGACATCGCGGAAGACTGCGAACGGTTGATGAAGATCCGCGCCGACGGCAAGGGCCTTGTGATTGTCGAGGACTTCACAAAAGATTTGCCGCAGGTTTGGGCCGACCCGCGCGCCATGCGCCAGATCTGTTTGAACCTGCTTTCTAACGCGCTGAAATTCACGCCGAAGGGCGGGCGCGTCACGCTTTCCGTCGGCCACGCCGAGGACGGCGGGCAGATGCTCTGCGTGCGCGACACCGGCCCCGGCATCCCCAAGGACGAAATCCCGCGCGTGCTGCAGGCCTTCGGCCAGGGCTCGCTGGCACACGAAAATGCCGAAGGCGGAACCGGGCTCGGCCTGCCGATCGTGCAGAACTTGATTCAGCTGCACGGCGGCACGTTCAGTCTCAAATCGGAAATGCGCAAAGGCACGGAAGTCACCGTCACGCTGCCGCGTCAGCGCGTTCTGCACGCCGTCTCGCCTTTGCAGCCGCTCGGCCAGGAACGCCACCGCGACCCCGATCCGCTGCCCAAATCGACGCGGCAGCCGCGGCTGAAACCGGCATCGCCCTACGGGTCCGACACACCATACGGCTCGGCGGCGGCGGCGCGCTGAAAACGCCCGTTGAACGGCGCCAGCAAGCGGACTATCAGGACCTATGCCGGACCAGGAAATTGAGTTGAGCAGCGGAGCCCAGATGGAAAGCCCCTGCACCAAGGTCTGCACCATCGACATGACGAATGGGCTGTGCGCCGGGTGCGGCCGCACGCGTGGGGAAATCGCCAGCTGGACGTCGATCACGAGTGCTGAACGGCGCGCCATCATGGCCGAACTGCCGCAAAGGCTCAAAACCCAGCCTGGTTCAATGTGAGGCGCCGCGATGCTGGTGTGGCTTGCCGTGATCTTCGCCGCGCTCGGGTCGCTGGTGCTGGCGTTGCAATCGAATTCCGGAAGTCTCGACAAACTGCCGCCGCTTCCCATTGCGGCAGGCGTCATCGCGACGCTACTTCTATTCTATATTACGTTAGCGAAGGCGCGCTGGCATGAACCGGTGAACGTTGCGGTCCGCATTGCAGCACTCGCTGCGGGGCTCGGTGCGGTGTTCGCCGGATTCTACGTCTTCGGCGCGCTTCCCCAACTGCGCACATCTCCCGCTGCCGACGCGTTCAAAGCCGAAGGTGCGTACGCCACCAGCGGACCCGCAGCCGTTCGCCTCAGGCGCCGGGCAAATGGCATTTTCATAGCTCGCGGCGAGGTCAATGGTGCAAGTCTCGACCTCATCGTCGATACGGGTGCCGCCACCATCATGCTCAAATCTTCGGACGCGGAAAGGGCCGGCATCGACGTTAACCGGCTGAGTTTCACAACTCCTGTTGAGACCGCTGGCGGCACGATTTATGCGGCGCCGGTGCGGCTCCGCGTTGTCTCAGTCGGCGCGGTCGGTATCGACGATGTCGAAGCGCTTGTCGCCAAACCCGGAAGTCTTAACGAAAGCTTGCTTGGTATGAATTTTTTAAGACGTTTGGCGTCATATGATCTCTCCGGGGATTTCCTGACCCTCCGGAAGTAAACCGGCGGCCCGGTGTGGCCGCCGCAAGTCCACGAGGGTGCCAGCCATGGCCGTTTCATCGGGCACAATCAGCCTCTTTTCATCCGTCGCGATCGCCATCGTTGCGGCCAGCGCGGCAGCCTACGGATTGAAGCACAAGGAAGAGGTGCGCAATTTCGTCCGAGAGGTTGCAGCGTCCACGTCGAAAACGGCAGGATCGCAGGATAGCGACGCGGTTTCCGGGTCCGAGGCTGGAACGCAAAGCATGGGCGGCGAACCGGCCGGCGAAAACGGCGACGTGACGTTACGGGCCGACGATCGCGGGCACTTCGAAACCGAAGCCGAGGTCAATGGCCGCAGTGTCGAGGTTATGGTCGATACCGGCGCAACGCTCGTCGCGCTGACGTACGAAGACGCCGAACGGGCCGGCATCTACTTAAAGACCAGCGACTTTACCCACGCCGTCTCGACCGCAAATGGTAAAGCCAAGATCGCGCCCGTCAAAATCGGCTCGATCAGTATCGGCGGCATTACCGTGCGCAACGTTTCGGGCGCCGTGTCCGAGCCCGGCAAGTTGCACCGGACACTGCTTGGCATGAGCTTCCTCGGGCGGCTGTCGCGCGTCGATATGCGCTCGAAAACGCTGGTTCTGCACGAATAGCGACCACGCCTCCGCCATGATCGAAGCTTCGATCCGCAGCACAATTCATCCACATCGCGACGTTGGCCGCCCGCTTCAGGTGGGCTAGTGTGCCGCGACGAGATTCTTGAGGGCAAATATCATGTTTCCGAAACCACGCGCCGATCTGATTCCAAACACTGCAGATTTCGAGCGCTTTCCGCTCGTCAAGCCAACCGGGTTTCGCGAGTACGACGCGCGCTGGCTGTTCCCGGAAGAGATCAACCTGATGGGTCTCAATGCCGTTGGTATGGGGTTGGCGACGCTGATGGCGCGGCGCGGCGTGCCGAAGCGAATCGTCGTCGGTCACGACTATCGCTGGTATTCGGCAAGCGTGAAGCAGGCGCTGATGACAGGACTGCTCGCGGGCGGTGCCGAAGTGCACGACATCGGATTGGCGCTGTCGCCGATGGCCTACTACGCTCAGTTCGCACTCGACGTCGAAGGCGTTGCCATGGTGACGGCAAGCCACAACGACAACGGCTGGACTGGTATCAAGATGGGATTGTCGCGGCCATTGACGTTCGGGCCCGACGACATGGTGCAGCTGAAGGACATAGTCCTCAACGGCGATTTCGAGACCAAGGCCGGTGGGCGCTATATCTTTGTCGCCGACATGGCCGATCGCTACATCAAGTCGCTGACCGACAGGCCGAAACTCAAGCGGCATTTGAAGGTTGTAGCGGCCTGCGGCAACGGCACGGCGGGGGCTTTCGCGACGCAGGTTCTTGAAGCGGCCGGCTGCGAGGTCGTGCCGCTGCATACCGATCTCGATCATTCGTTTCCGCATCACAACCCGAACCCCGAGGACATGGCGATGCTGCGCGCCGTCTCGGCCAAGGTTCTGGAAACCCGCGCCGATGTCGGCTTGGCGTTCGACGGCGACGGCGACCGTTGCGGCGTGGTCGCCAACGACGGCCATGAGATATTCGCTGACAAAGTCGGGGTCATGCTGGCGCGCGATCTCTCCGCGATCTACAAAAATGCCAAGTTCGTCGTCGACGTCAAATCGACGGGGCTGTTCACGACCGATCCGGTGCTGAAAGCCAACGGCGCGACGACGGCGTACTGGAAAACCGGCCACAGCTACATCAAGCGCTACAACTTCGAACACAAGACGCTCGTCGGCTTCGAGAAGTCCGGCCACTTTTTCTTCAACACGCCGCTGGGGCGCGGCTATGACGACGGCCTCATCGCCGGGCTGGCGGTCTGCGACATGCTCGATCGCGCGCCGGATAAAACGGTTGCCGATCTGCGAGATGCGCTGCCGAAAACCTGGGGCTCGCCGACGATGTCGCCGCACTGCGGGGACGAAGTGAAATACGGCATCGTCGACAAGATCGTCGCTCACTATCAGTGCCAGTTTGAATCAGGCGCGCGCGTAGCGGGGCAAAAAATCCGCGAGCTCATCACCGTCAACGGCGTCCGCGTCGTGCTGGAAGACGGGACGTGGGGCCTGGTCCGCGCGTCCTCCAACAAGCCGGAACTCGTCGTCGTGGTCGAAAGCCCGACGGCGGAGGCCAACATGAAGGCGATCTTCAAGGACCTCGACCAGCAGCTCGCGCGCTTTCCCGAGGTTGGCGAATACAATCAGACGATCGCGGTTTAGCTGAGCAGCGTCCACAAGAACCGCGCCACGACGCAAGCGAGAAACGCCGCGAACGCGAGTTCGAGTTTGCGTTTTGAAATTGTGTGCGCGGCGTTGACGCCGTAGGGCGCGGCGAAGACCGCGAGCGGCGCGATCAAAAGTGCGCCGAGGCTGACATAGCCGAGCGAGTACGGCGGTAGGCCGTCTGCGCCCCAGCCCGATACCATGAAGCCGATGATGCCGGGGATGGCGATGATCGGGCCGATGCCGGTTGCGGTCGCGACCGATTGCAGGAGCGGGCGGCCATGCAGCGTCAGCAGCGGCACAGTGAATGTCGCGCCGCCAATCCCCATCAGGGTCGAGATGATGCCGATAACGAAGGCGCACGCTTCCAGCCACGGCGGCTTTGGTAAGCGATCAGCGATGCGCCAGTCGTCGCGGCCGAGCGCCATTTTCAAGGCCAGGAGCGATCCGAACACGACCCACACCCAGCGCAAGGCTTCACTGCTCGCGCCCTTGGCAACGACGATGCCGGCTGCGACGCCGAGGAAGATCCACGGGCCCATGCGGCGGACCACATCCATATCAACTGCGCCACTGGCCCGGTGGGCTGCAAACGAGCGCAACACGGTCGGCGCGATGACGGCCAGCGTGGTGCCGAGCGTGATGTGCATGCGTACGTCTTCGGGCACGCCGGCAAGACCGAAGGTTTCATAAAGCACCGGCACCAGGACGCCGCCGCCGCCGATGCCAAGCAGGCCCGACAGAAAACCGGCAACAAGGCCTGCGCTCGCAAGCAGTAGGACGAGAAGGACAAGGCCTTCGCCTGAGAGCGCGAGGTGCATCGCCCCCCCTACGCCGCGCCACGTGCAGCTTCGAACACCGTTTCGCCCTCGGCGAGCGCGATCGCGTCTTCGAGCACGCGTGCGCCAGCATCGCGCGATTGAGCGTTCTCGCTCAAATAACGGCGAAATGCTTTTCCGCGCGGACGGCCGTGATAGAGGCCGAGCACGTGACGGGTGATGTTTGACAGCCGCCCGCCATCGGTGATGTGCCGTTCGACATAGGGTAGAAGAGCGCTCAGCGCGGCAGCGCGGCTGACCACCGGAAGATGAGCCGCGAGAAAGCGGCGATCAACCTCGCCAAGCAGCGCCGGTTTTTGATAGGCGGCGCGCCCGAGCATGACGCCGTCCACGTGTTTCAAGTGCTCGTCACATGCGTCCAGCGTTTCGATGCCGCCGTTGATGACGATTTCGAGATCGGGTCGCGATTGCTTGAGGCGGTAGACGCGGGCATAGTCGAGGGGGGGAATTTCGCGGTTTTCCTTTGGCGACAAGCCCTTCAGCCAGGCCTTGCGCGCATGCACGATGATCGTGCGGCATCCGGCGGCGGCGACGTGATCAACGAAGCGTTGCAGGTCTTGCTCCTCGTCCTGATCATCGACGCCGATGCGGCACTTGACGGTGACGGGAATTTTCACCGCGCCGCACATGGCAGCGACGCATTCGGCGACGAGTGCCGGCTCCGCCATCAAACAAGCGCCGAAGCGGCCCTCCTGCACGCGGTCCGACGGGCAGCCGACATTGAGGTTGATCTCGTCGTAGCCAAAAACTTCGCCGATGCGGGCCGCTGCCGCGAGCTTCGTCACATCCGAGCCGCCGAGCTGAAGCGCAATGGGGTGCTCGATAGGCGAAAAGCCGATCAAGCGCTCACGATCGCCGTGCAGGATCGCGTCCGCCGTCACCATCTCGGTGTACAGCAACGCGTGCCGCGACAGCTGACGGTGGAAGACGCGGCAATGCCGGTCGGTCCAATCCATCATTGGAGCGATGCAGAATTTATGACTTAAGTGCTTCATATTGCGGAATAAATTATGTCTCAGCCGCGCCGCCCAATGATTGGATACATTCGATCTGGCGAGCGCATGCAGTTAGTTAGCTTGCCAAAGCCGTACTCAGCAAGGCGCACCCTGATCCATTTGTCACTTTAGACAATGAATCAGGGCACAGACCGCTCATAGATAGTGTGCACGAATTGTGCACGTGCGGATTACGCGCTGCTACCGATTGTCCGATTCGCGCCGACTATCGGAAATTGAGCTGCAGGTTAGTGTTGCCGGAAATTGACCCGGAGCAGACGTGGTGACCTGCCAGTCCCCGGCAATGCTCATCACCGCTGCCCCATGGCTTTCTGCCAGGCTTTCTGCCACATGCGCGTGACTTTGGGGCTTTGGACTTTTGGAAGCGTCAGCTTGGCCATGATCTCGGCAGGCGGATACAGATTTGGATTATTTGTAATTTCCTCAGGCACGAGCTTCTTGGCCTCGGCATTGGCGGTCGCGAACCCAGTCTCGGTCGCTCCCGCTGCCGCGATCTCCGGCCGCATCAATGTATTGATGAAATCGTTGGCTCGCCCGGGGTTGGGGGCATCCTTGGGCACGGCGAGCACGTCGATATAAACCATCGCGCCCTGCTCGGGAATTCGGTACTGGATATCGAAATTGCTTTTGGCCTCCTTTGACCTCAATGCTGCGACCCGCGCGTCACCCGAGAATCCGAGAACGATACAGTAGTCGCCATTGGCAAGGCCGTCCATATACTCGGAGCTATGGAACTTCCTCACAAAGGGCCGGACCTTGGTGATGACGTCAACGGCTGCGGCAAGATCGGCTTCGTTATCGGTATCTGCCGGTTTGCCCATGGAGATCAGCACGCTGCCGAGAACCTGCTCGGCGTCATCGAGCATGACCACGCCGCACTTTTTGAATTTAGCGATCACATTGGGATCGAACAGAAGCTTCCAAGAGTTAATCGGAGCGTCGGGCATGATCTCCTTCACCTTCTGGGCATTGAAGATGATACCCGTCGTGCCCCACATCCACGGAATACCATGGGTGCCGTCTGGATCGATGGCCGAAAGCTTCTTCATGATTTCAGCGTCGATATTGCCGATATTTCCGAGCTTGGATTTGTCGAGTGGCGCCCAAATTCCGGCTACAAGCTGGCGTGCAAAATGTGGCGATACGTTCGGGGTGACGACGTCGTAACCGCTCTTGCCTGCGAGCAGCTTGGTCTCGGCGAGGTCGTTGCTATCAAAGACGTCGTAAACAACTTTGGTGCCCGTTTCGGCAGTGAAGGCCGGAATGGCTTTCGAACCAATATAGTCCGACCACGAATAGAGGTGCACCTCGTCGGCGGTAGCGGCCGTTGCTCCTATCAGGAACGCAAAGGCGGCGACGGCATTCTTCGGGATTGATGGCGAGCGCATGAGTGTTCTCCCTGTTCCAGTCTTTGGAGTGACGTCGGGTTGCTAGTGTCAGTGTGCAGGAGGCATAAGACTGTCCGGCGCCTTCTCCAGAAGACGCCCGTAGAGATCGGGCCGGCGATCGCGAAACACGCCCCAGGCACTGCGCCACTCACGCGCCGCCGCCATGTCGATCGCAGCTGTTATGACGCATTCCGATATACGGTCGGCCTCGCTGATTTTGGCGCCCGTGTAGTCCGTGATGAATGACGAGCCATAGAAGGTGACGTCAGTTCCGGCCCCGCGCTCGACGCCGACGCGATTGGCGGCGATGACCGGCGTCAGATTGGCGGCCGAATGGCCCTGCATGGCGCGCTGCCAGTGATCGCGACTGTCCCAACCCGGCGTGCTGGGTTCCGATCCGATCGCAGTTGGATAGATGAGAATGTCGGCTCCCATCAGCACCATGGCGCGCGCTGCTTCCGGGAACCATTGGTCCCAGCAGACGCCCGCGCCAATCTTGCCGGCGCGTGTCTCGAAGACTCGGAAACCCGTATCACCTTCGTCGAAGTACGACTTTTCATTGTAGCCAGGACTATCGGGGATGTGGCTCTTGCGGTAGACGCCGAGCACTGTGCCGTCAGCATCGATCATCGCGAGTGAGTTGAAGCGCTTCTCGCCGGCCTTTTCGTAGAATGACACAGGCAAAACGACGCCAAGCTCGCGCGCCAGCGCGGAGAGCCTTGCGATGGCGGCATGGCCATCCACCGGGCGTGCCCGGTTGCGCTGCTTCAGGTCGATGTCCTTGCAGAAATAGCAGCCGTCGATGAGTTCCTGCAGCACGACCAATTTGGCCCCACGCTTCGCCGCTTCGCGCACATGCTGTTCAATCTTGTTGAGATTGGCCTCCAAGTCGTCGCCGCAAGAAATCTGGACTGCTCCAACGATAAGGTGACTCATAAACTTTCGCTCCTTGTCTCAGGCCTTTTGGGCAGGCTGTTGCTGGGTGGCGCAGTGGATGCCGCCGCCAGCTTCGCCGATGGGATCGATGTTGAGGCTGACGACCTCGCGGCCGGGGTAGAGCTGCTGGAGAATTGTCTTGGCCTCTGCATCGGCCTTGTCGTCACCGAACTCGGCGCCGATCACCGCGCCGTTGCAGACGTAGTAGTTGGGGTAGCAGAACACGAAATCTGCTTTTTGAGAGCGAATGCGATTCGTGTTTGGCTCGTTGATCACGACGATGTCGAGCTTGCGGCCCTTCGCGTCCCGTGCGGTTTTCAGCACTTCGTATGTTTCAAGCGCGGACACCGACCACGGGTCGCTTCGATCCTTTACTTTCGGCAATTGGATCAACACCTGACCGGGTTTGACGAAACGGGCCACCGCGTCGATGTGACAGTCGGTGATGTCAGCGCCCTTGACGCCGGGTGCCCAGATCATGTGCTCGGCGCCCAATGCGTCGAGCAGGAGACGCTCGACCTCGGACTTGCTCTTGGTGTTGCGATTGCTGTTGACCCAGCTGCTCTCGTGGGCGAGCGCCGTCCCCTCGCCATCAACCTCGACGCCGCCGCCTTCGCCCACAAGGCCGTTGTCGAAGACATTCAGTCCCAGCCGTTTTGCAACCCGCTTGACGATGAGGCCATCGTCGGCGTGGCTCTGCTTGTTGCCCCAGCCATTGAAGTTAAGTTCTGATAACGCGAGTTCGCCTTTAGCTGAGCGCACGAATGTCGGCCCGGAGTCACGACACCACAGATCCTCGGTCTCGATCGGCCAGACTGCGACCGTCGCCCCAAGCGCTTCGCCCGCCAACGCAATCTGCTTGGGCTGGGCCAGCACAACGACGGGTTCGAAACGGGCGATCGCCTGCGCGATCAGTACAATCTTGCCGCGGACGGCCTCCAGCGCACGCTCACTGCCGTAAAGGCTGGCGAGCGCCGGCCACTGCATGAACGTCCGCTCGTGGAGAGCGCTCTCGAGTGGCATGCGGAAGCCTGCAGCACGTGCCGATGGCCGCTCGGCGGAATTCACGGAACCGCTCAGGCCCGGGAGTGCGCCAATTCCAGCAGCGAGACCCGTACCTATCACTCCACGACGCGTCATCACTTGATCGCTCCATTCTTCAGGCGCGATCCCGTTGCTGCAGAACGCGGTTGCTCCTGGGTAATGCAGTGGATAGCACCGCCTCCCGGCGCGATGGCGGTCACATCGATTTGAATGACCTTGCGATCGGGAAACGCTTTCTCGATTATCGCTTTGGCGCGGGCATCGCCCTTGGTTCCGTAAGCCGGCAGGATGACGCCGCCGTTCGGCAGATAGAAATTGATATAGGACCGGCAGTATATGTCGCTCGTAACCTCAGCGTCGATGGCTTCCTCCAAAGGGATGACTTCAAACGGTCGGCCCCTAGCATCTGTTTCATTGCGAAGAACGGCCAGATTTTCGGCAAGAATGCGCGAAAACGGGTCGCGCGGGTCGGGGTTTGATTCAAAGAGCACGACGCCGGGCCTGACATAACTGCACATGCCATCGATATGGCCGTCGGTTTCGCGATCGAGCGGATCACCCGGCAGCCAGATCACCTTCTCGACGCCGAGCATGGCTTTGAGTTCCGCCGTGGCGAAGGCCTTGCTGACGCCAGGATTGCGGTTGGGGTGGAGAATGCTTGTCTCGGTGACGATGAGCGTACCCTCTCCATCGCAGGCGAGAGACCCACCCTCGCAGGTCAACCAGGACTGGCTGACATCCAAGCCTTCTAGTGCGAGCATCCGGCCAGCGAGGGCGTCGTCATCGCCCCACGGCGAATGTTTTCCACCCCAGGCATTGAAGCGCCATGAGACGCCGGCGACTTGGCCGTCGCCATGGGTGACAAATGTCGGACCAGAATCTCTGATCCAGCAGTCATCGATGGGGAGCTCAATGACCGGCACCGTATTTCCAAGATGCACCCGGGCTAAAGCGGCATGTTCGGGGTGCGCCACCATGGTCACCGGCTCAAACTCCGCAATTGCGCGTGCGATTTCGGCATAGGCCGCCTGCACACGGGCGAGCCGGTCACCGTAAAGATCTTGCCGGTGTGGCCAGGCCATCCAAGTCCGCTCGTGCGGCTCGAATTCAGCCGGGCGGCGGAACCCCACGTCACGTGGAACGCCATTCATTTGGAGATCTGGACCAGCGGCATTCGTTTCTCCGGGTAGCATTCGCGTCAGTCCCCATATATTGCTTTCAGTCTGGGATTTTCTGCCGAAGCCCGGGTTTGGTCAAACAAGAACGATTCCGCACATGTATGAATGGCATTCATATGAGACGATATCGAAACATCCCGCCGCTGCAGTTCCTGCACGGCTTCGAGGCCGCTGCCCGGCTTGGCAGCTTTAGCAAAGCCGCCGCTGAGCTGGGCTTGAGCCAATCGGCTGTCAGTCATCAGATCCGGCTTCTGGAGGATCGGATTGGCCAGCCGCTGTTCCGGCGTGTCGGTCGCACGGTACTGCTAACGGATGCTGGGCATGACTATCAGCGCAGCGTCCGCCGTTCGCTCGATCTGCTTGAGGATGGCTACAAGAGGCTCGCTCCTTTCCGGAAGCCCGGAAGCGTCGTGATCTATGCGCCTCGCGACTTTGCATACCGGTGGCTACTTCCCAGACTTGGAGACTTGAGAACACACTGCCCCGGCTGCGATCCGTGGATCGACACGTCAGGTGCCAAAGTCGATTTCGGCGAAACGGAAGTGAGTGTCGCTGTTGTCTACGGGTCAGCGCCGCCCGAAGGCCGGCACAACGTTTGTTTACTTAAGGACAGCCGTGTGCCAGTTGCCGCACCAGATCTGGTTGGACGCCGAAGACTGAAGGCGAAGGATCTGCTCGCCACGGGCTTGTTGCACGACGAGCGCGCGGTGGGCTGGAATGACTGGTTTCAATTGGCGGACCCAAACGTCGGCGACGTTGCTGCAGGCATCGATTTCAGCGACAGCGATCTTGCCCTCGCCGCCGCAGAAGCCGGCCTCGGCGTTGCCCTCGCAAGTCTCCCGCTGGCCGCTCCATCGATTGCATCGCGTAGGCTCATGGTTCCGGTCGATACGCCGCTTGATCCTGCAAGCGCCTGGTATGCGGTCAGCACCGACCAAGAGCTGGCCGACCAATCTACTATGCGCGTGTGGAATTGGTTCGAAAGCAAAGCCGCCGGCAGTTAGAGGCTCCGAAGCAAAATTTTGCCATATCCAGTCAATTGTTATTCTTTGATATTGAGTCAAATCCATCATGGGTGCGACGCAGATGCGGTAGCTGAAAGGCGGCCCATGTGATCCTTAGTTGATCAGGTGTAGGCAGCATCGCCGTATCAACCCCAGCGTCTTGGCGCACTGACCCCGCCCTTCGCTTCGCGGGCGATCAGCTTGCGCTTACGTTCAATGCCCCAGCGATAGCCTGACAGGGTGCCGTCCATCCTGACGACGCGATGACACGGGATGGCGACGGCCACCGGATTGGCGCCGCAGGCCTGTGCGACCGCGCGAGCGCCTTTTGGCATCGCGATCATTTCGGCGATGTCCGAATAGCTGGCCGTCGATCCCGCCGGGATCGCTTGCAGCGCCTTCCAGACTTTATGTTGAAAAGCGGTGCCGCGCACATCGAGCGGAAGATCGAAGCTGCCACGCGGCCGGTCAACAAAGGCAATGACTTTGGCGGCGAGCTTCTCAAAAGCCGGATCGGCGCCGATCAGCACGGCGTTCGGGAAGCGGTTCTGCAGATCGCGCAGCAGCACTTCGGAATCGTCGCCCAAGAGGATGGCGGAAACGCCGTTGGCCGTTGCGGCGACGAGAATTGCGCCAAGCGAACACTGGCCGACCGCGAATTTCATCTCTGCATGGGCGCCACCGGCGCGAAACTGACCTGCCCGCATGCCGAGTACGCTCTTGGAGCCTGCATAAAAGCGGCCGCTGGAGCCATACCCAGATGCATGGATGGCGCCGGTCACCGTTGTACTGCCTTTGAGATTGTCACGCACGCGGCGGTGG
>JANNSR010000053.1:0-12808 GCA_031402935.1 Hyphomicrobium sp.
AGCCCCGGCATGACATCTGTGGCGTGGGTACGAGCAATGCAGCGGTCAAACACTTGCACCCATGGCCGCGCGTGTTATGTCCGGCGCTCACAACTCCCCGGGCGAGGACACCATGAACATCGGCGATAAAGTCAAAGTCACGAAAGTCCCGGCTGATTTGCCGGAAGGCAACCGCCAGCTCGAAACGCTGTTCAAGGGCTGCGTCGGCAAGACGTTCGCCATCGCAGGCCTCGACGACGGCTTGCTTGAGTTGCACGTCGGCGAAGCTTTCGGCAAACCGGCCGACTTTCACCGCATCTGGGTCGGGGCCGATCACGTCAAACGGGTCGAGGCCTAGCCGTTGAACACGATGTCACCCGTCGTCGCGCCAGCTGAGGCAATCTCGAATCCCGAAATCGCGCGGCGGCGCACGTTCGCGATCATCTCGCACCCCGACGCCGGCAAAACCACGCTGACCGAAAAGCTGCTGCTGTTCGGTGGCGCCATTCAGATGGCCGGCGCGGTCAAGGCTCGCGGCGAGCGCCGCCGCACGCGTTCCGACTGGATGCAGATCGAACAGCAGCGCGGCATCTCGGTGACCTCATCCGTCATGACGTTTGAGCGCGGCGGCATCGTCTTCAATCTGCTCGACACGCCCGGCCACTCCGATTTCAGCGAAGATACCTATCGCACCCTGTCGGCTGTCGATGCCGCTGTCATGGTTATCGACGCCGCCAAGGGCATCGAAGCCCAAACCCGCAAGCTGTTCGAGGTTTGCCGCCTGCGCGACATCCCGATTATCACCTTCATCAACAAGATCGACCGGCCGGGCGAAGACCCGCTGACGCTTCTGGATGATATTGCTTCAGGCCTCGCGCTCGATCTCGTGCCGATGGCGTGGCCGCTCGGCATGGGCCCGGATTTCCGCGGCGTCATCGATCTCGCCGGTATGCGCGTGCTGCTGCCGGAGAGCGATCGCGCCTCGCCCTACGGCCGTTCGCACGCCATCAGCAAACTTTCCGACATCATGACCATCGATGGCGTTGACGAGGACATCGCGGCGCGCACGCTCGAAAGTGTCGAGCTGGCGCACGGCGCATTGTCCTCGTTCGATTTGCAGGCGTTTCGCGAGGGCCATCTGTCGCCGGTGTTCTTTGGCTCAGCATTGCGCAATTTCGGCGTCGAACAGCTGCTGGACGCGCTTGCAAATTGGGCGCCGGGACCGCTCGCCCGCAAGGCAAACGAGCGTGTCGTAAGCCCTAGCGAAGATCAGGTCTCGGGTTTTGTGTTCAAGGTTCAGGCCAACATGGACCCAAACCACCGCGACCGCGTCGCGTTCGTGCGGCTGTGCTCGGGCCGCTTCAAGCGCGGCATGAAGCTGCTGCACGTCCGCGACGGCAAGTTCATGACGGTGTCGTCGCCGATGTTCTTCTTTGGGCAAGGAAGGGAAACCACGGATGAAGCCTTCGCCGGCGACATCATCGGCGTGCCGAACCACGGCACTTTGCGCGTCGGCGATACGCTGACCGAAAAAGAGAACCTAAAATTCACCGGCATTCCGAATTTCGCGCCAGAGCTTCTGCGCCGGATCGTCATTGCGGATGCCATGAAAGCTAAGCAGTTGAGCCGCGCGCTGGATGATCTGGCCGAAGAGGGAATTGTGCAAGTGTTCACGCCGCTGCTTGGCAGCCGCCCGATCCTCGGCGTTGTCGGCGTGCTGCAGTTCGAAGTCTTGCAATCGCGCGTTCAATCCGAATACGGTGTGCCGGTCACGTTCGAGCAGTCGCCCTATGAACTAGCGCGCTGGATTTCGGCGGACGATCCCGACAAACTGCAAAAGTTTGTTGACGCACATCGCAATGAAGTGGCGCGCGACCGTGATGGTGCGCTGGTGTTCCTTGCCGAGAGCGCCTGGATGCTTAAATACAAAGGCGAGAAATTCCCCGACATCGCGTTCTCGGCGCTGCGCGAGCGCGGGGCATAACACGCACCCGCAAACCGAAGGTTGTGCGGCGGTTTGATTGCCTCGTAACGACCAAAAACAAGCGTAGATTAGGAAAGCCTCTCATCATGACCCGGCTCGAAGTGTCACGCCGTCAGGCCCTTGCTGCAGCAGGCACGGCCATTGCCGGCGCAGTGGCCGCGCGTGTTGCAGCGCCTGTGCCAGCCTTCGCCGAAGTTACAGCTAAACCCGCAACGCTTTCCAATCCGCCTGCGTTCTATAACTTCATGCACGGCGACGTTCAGGTCACGATGGTGTCCGATGGGCCGCTCGGTCTCGGCGATGGCCGCAAGCTGATCAAGGAAGCAACAGCCGAAGATCTGACGGCGCGCCTTGAATCGGCGTTTCTGCCAGCGGACGTCATGGTGCTGCAGCAAAATATTCCGATCCTGAAGATCGGCGGCAAGACGATCATCGTCGACACCGGCGTCGGTGCCAGCACCATGTTCGGTGATACGACCGGCCGCCTCGGCAAGAACATGCAGGCCGCCGGGATCGATCCGGCAACCATCGACATGGTTGTGCTGAGCCATTGCCACCCCGATCATTGTGGCGGACTGGTCGATGCCGCCGGCAAACTTGTGTTCCCCAACGCGCAGGTGGCGGTCAACGAAACCGAATTCCAATTCTGGACCGATGAAGCCAAGTTGACGGGTGACGCCAAGCCCTTCATCGAATTCGCGCGCGCAAGACTGCTGCCCTACAAGGACAAGATCGTCTTTCTGAAAGGCGGGCAGGACGTCGTGCCGGGCCTGCAAGCGATCGACGCGCCCGGCCACACGGTTGGCCACACGATTTTCATGCTGACCTCCGGTTCAAAGCCGCTCGCGATCACCGCCGATTGCGCCCATCACTACATCCTGTTCGTGGAGACGCCCAGAATCGAGTTCGGCTACGATACCGATTCCAAACGGGCCGTTGCGACGCGCCTAAAGATCTGGGACATGCTGGCGACCGACCGGATCCCATTCCTCGCCTATCATTTCCCATGGCCGGGCCTTGGACATTTGGCGACGGCAGGCGACGGATACCGCTACTATCAGACGCCGGTCAGCCTATAACGCGCGCAGACTTATCGAGAACGAGGAGCAAGCGTGCTCAAGGTTCGCATCATTCCCTGTCTCGACGTCAAAGACGGCCGCGTCGTCAAGGGCGTCAACTTTGTCGATCTGGTTGACGCCGGCGATCCGGTCGAAGCCGCTGCTGCTTACGACGCCGCCGGTGCGGACGAACTCTGCTTCCTTGATATCACCGCCAGCAGCGACAATCGCGACACGATCTTCGATATCGTCGAGCGGACAGCGGAACGCTGCTTCATGCCGTTGACCGTCGGCGGCGGCGTGCGCAAACTTGAGGACATCCGCCGTCTTCTCGAAGCCGGTGCCGACAAGGTGTCGATCAACACAGCAGCCGTCAGCAACCGCGATTTCGTTAGGCAAGCTTCTGAGAAGTTCGGCGCGCAATGCACGGTTGTCGCCATCGACGCCAAGAAAGTGTCGGGCGACGGCGCCCAACCAAGATGGGAAATCTTTACCCACGGCGGACGCAATCGGACTGGCATCGATGCCATCGCCTACGCCCGCGAAGTCGTTGCGCTGGGGGCCGGCGAACTTCTTTTGACCAGCATGGATCGCGACGGCACGAAGGCGGGCTTCGACCTCCCCCTAACGCGCGCGATTGCGGATGCGGTGTCGGTGCCCGTCATTGCTTCCGGTGGCGTCGGTACGCTCGATCATTTGGTTGATGGCGTGCGCGAAGGCCATGCCAGCGCCGTGCTCGCCGCCTCGATCTTCCACTTCGGCACCTACACGATCGGGCAAGCCAAGGCGCATATGGCCAAGGCTGGCTTGCCGATGCGCATGGATGGCGCTGGGCGTATCTGACAAGTCATGCAAGCTGGGTCCCGGCTCTGCGATGCGTGAGCACGCATCTCCGGCCGGGATGACAATTGATACCTTGTCATCCCGGGCGTAGGGATCGCGCGAAGCACGATGCCGAAGACCCGGGACCCAGAATTTTGCTGAAATATTAGCCGACCAGCAGCTGGCCGTCGTGCAGCAGGTCGCTCGCCGTCTTGCCGTGGACGCCCTCAAGCACCGCGACGTTGACGAACGTGCCGCCGATCTTGGCTGCAATCGTCGAGCCTGCCGCGCCGTCCGTCACCTTGACGAAATCCGAAAGCGGCTTCGATCCGACGCTGACAAGCTTTTTGAAATCGAGCACGTCGCCAACGGCGAAGTCCTTGACCCGGTCGACGCCGAGCGAAGCGCCAACGTCGGTTTTTTCCCAGAAGAACGTGTCACTGCCGCCGCCGCCTGTCAGCTGGTCGGTGCCGCCAAGGCCGCGCAGCCAATCGTTGCCGGCGCCGCCGTTGATCGTATCAGCGGCGCTGGAGCCCTTGAACGTATCGTTGAAGGCCGAACCAAGGAACTTCTCGACCGCGCTAAACGTGTCGTTGCCCATGCCGGTCGCGGTCTTTTTCGAGATATCGACGGTCACGCCGCCGGACGCAGCGGAAAAGTCGAGCGTATCTGAACCCGATCCGCCATTATAGAAGTCGTCGCCTTCGCCGGCAAACATCACGTCGCTACCGGAGTCGCCTGAAACCGTATCGTTGCCGGCGCCGTCGTAAATCGTGTCGGCACCGCTATTGCCGTTCAGCTTGTCATTGCCGTCGCCGCCGTACAGAACGTCGTTACCTTTGCCGCCCGAGAGCGTGTCGTTGCCGTTATCGCCCCAGATCTGATCGTTGCCGTTCTGGCCGTAGATGGTGTCGTTGCCGTCGCCGCCGCGTATGACGTCGTGGTCTTTTTCAGACGCGATGCTCGACAGCGCGGGCGAGCCATTTGGTTTGCTGTGGCCGTAGATGACGTCGCTGGCGGCACTACCTGTCAGCGTGTCGCCGCCAGAGCCGCCTTCAACGACGCTTTGCGCTGACGAGCGGTCGAAGGTGATATGAAGATCTTTGGTTGCCGTGGCGCTGCCGCCTGCTGCTTCTGACGCCGTGGCGGAAACGGCGAGCGTAATGTCGTTGGCGCTTGATGCCGTTAGCGTCAAGCCTGCAAGTTGGGCGCCCGTCAGCGTCCACGTGCCGTTAGAATTTGCCTGGCCAGCCGACAACGTGCCGCCTGCTGGGATACCGCCGATGGTGATCGACAAAGATTCCGAGCCGTCGAGGTCGGTCAATGCCGCCGAGAGGTCGAGCGCGGTCGTGATCGTCTCCGAAACCGCCTTGATGGTGTCGCTGCCGGCGCCGCCAAGAATGTGGGTGGCGCCCGCGCCGCCGTTCAGTGTTTCTCCGTTTCGCGTGCCAAGCATTACGCCGCCCGAGAGCACAACCGTTTTGTCTGCAACGTTTACCACCGGTGCATCAGCGACCGCGCCGACCGTAACGCTGACCTGCTGGAGTACGCTTGCACCCTGCGTGTCGGTCACTGCGACCGAGAACGAATCATTGCCGCTGAAGTTGGCTGCCGCCGCGTAGGTGTAGGTGCCGGTCGCGCCATCGAGTGTCAGCGTCCCGTTAGCGGGGCCGTTCTGAACGCTGTAGCCGAGCGTATCGCCGTCAACATCTGTGGCGACGACCTGACCAGAAACTACCGTATCTTCGTCGCCGTTGATCGACGCCGTGGTGTCCGCGACGGGCGCATCGTTGACGGCGGCAACGCCGACCGAGACGGTCTGAACGCTGCTCGCGCCCATCGGGTCGGTGACAGTGACCTTGAACGAATCGGCGCCGTTGAAGTTGGTGCCCGGTGTGTAAGTGTAGCCGCCTGTCGCAGCGTTGAGGGTCAGTGTGCCGTTGACGGGGCCTTGGGTAACCGCATAGCCGAGCGTATCGCCGTCGGCGTCGGTTGCGACGACCTGACCCGAAACCGGGGTATCTTCGTCTGTGGCGATCGCTACCTGCGCGTCCGTCACCGGCGCTGTGTTGATCAGGCTGTCAATCGGCGTCTCAACGCTATCGACAAAAATCTTGACGGCTTCGAATGTGCTCAGCGTCAGACCGAGCGTGCTGAGCGTAAGGGCAGCGCCTTGCGTCTGGGCCGAAAGCGCAGCCGTCGAACCGGCTGCGGCCAGTTGATCGGCCATCCAGGCTTTGAGCGTTGCGAAGTCGGCGCGCATTGCCGCCGTCAGGCTACCGGATGCAATGTCGATGACGACGGTATCGAAGCCCGAGCCGCCCGAGATCGTGTTGACGCCTGCGCCGCCGTTCAACGTGTCATTTCCGGTGCTGCCCGAAAGGCTGTCGTTGCCGTCGCCGCCGAACATGCGGTCGTTGCCGCCGTCGCCGAACATGTTGTCGTCACCGGCTTCGCCGAAAATCGTGTCGTCACCGCCGCCGCCGAAAAAGCCGTCCTTACCATCGCCGCCGTAAAGCGTGTCGTTACCGGTATCGCCCGTCAGCGTATCGTCGCCTTCGTTGCCGTAGAGCTGGTCGTCACCGGTTTCACCGTTCATCCAATCGTTGCCAAGGCCGCCGTAGACGATGTCGTTGCCGCTGCCCGAGCGGATGAAGTCCTTGCCCGCGCCCGCGTCGATCACATCGGCGTCTGCCGTGCCCGTAATCGTGTCGTTGCCTGCCGTGCCGTTGATGATGGCCATGATGCGCGTGCCTGTGCCCTGCAAATTTTCCCCGAGACAGCGCCAAGGTACGACGGGAAATATAAAACGGCGTTCGGCGGCGGCGTAGAATTCGCCGAGAACTTGGATCAAATGCGATGCAATCTCCTAACGCTTGCGTAAGCTATGGCGCTTGGCTCTTGTCTTGGAAGCGGCATATGTCTGCGATCTCGCATCGCCAGCACTCAGGCTTGCGGGCTTTGCACAGGTAGCGGCCGTGCAGGATCAGCCAGTGGTGCGCGTGCAAGCCATACTTGGCCGGGATGAGGCGCATTAAGTCCTCTTCAACCTCAGTTGGGTTTTTACCCTTCGACAATCCGACGCGGTTGGCGACGCGGAAGACGTGGGTATCTACCGCCATCGTGGCGTGGCCGAAGGCCATGTTCATGACCACGTTCGCCGTCTTGCGCCCGACACCGGGCAACGCCTCAAGCGCATCCCGGTCTTCGGGTACAGTGCCGCCATGGTTTGCAAGCAACTTTTGAGACAGCGCGAGGACGTTCTTAGCCTTGGTACGAAACAGGCCGATCGTGCGCACATGCTCGCGCACCGCGTCTTCGCCGAGGATGAGCATTTTTTCCGGGCTATCGGCGATTTTGAAGAGCGCCCGCGTTGCCTTGTTTACGCCGGCGTCCGTCGCCTGCGCCGACAGCACAACCGCGACCAGCAGCGTGAACGGGTTCGTGTGCTCGAGTTCACCCTTCGGCTCCGGTTCACTCGCATGAAAGCGGCGGAAAATTTCAGCGATCTCGCAGGGGTTCAACGGTTTGCCGCGGAGCTTGCGCTTTGGCGCGCGGCCTTCAGCGGCTTTGGGCTTGCCTTTGGACGACGAAGGCCGGATGTTCGCCCCTGTGATCCTGTTCAGCTTGGGCTTCGTTTTACTGGGTGGCATGAGTTGGGTAAGCCTTGGCTCGGCGTAAGGTTGTAATAACGACGGGACGAGTGATGGACGAAATCGCAGGTCAAAAGCAATCGGCACATGACGCGCGCTTCGTCCTGCATCCGCACCGCTCGCTCAGCCCGCGCGGCTTCTTGATTTTAATGACCATCGTCAGCGCCGTCAGCTTCGTCGCAGGCGCCGCGTTCTGGTGGATCGGCGCCTGGCCGGTGATGGGCTTTTTCGGGCTCGACGTGGCGTTGATCTATTGGGCGTTCAAACTCAACTACCGTTCGGGAAAAATGTTTGAGACGATCGATCTGTCGCCGGATGTGTTGAAGCTGACCCGTGTTCACCCCTCGGGGCGGCGCGAAGCTTACGACTTCAATCCCTATTGGGCGCGCGTTCGCCTCACCATTGACCGGCCTGATGGGCGCACCTCGCTGCGTCTGTCGGCTCAGGGCCGCGAGGTCGTGTTTGGGAAATTCTTGAACGACGACGAGCGAAAAGGCTTTGCCGATGCGCTGACAACGGCGCTTCTCCGGTCGCGCACGGCAACGAACTGAGCGCTGCGACCGTCTCAATCCTTCAGCATTGTCATGGCCGCCTGACGCTCGCTCGACTTCAGTTTGAGAAACAGCGTGCGCGCGGCCTTGATGTCTTTGTCGGCGCCGCTATCGGACGCCTTTTTCAACGCGACGACGGCCGGGTGCTCGGCCCCGCACAGGAAACTCAGTGCCCCTGCAAGCTTGCCCATGGCCGCGCGATCGATCGTTTTTTCATCCATTGAACTGTCTCACACGAACCGCCCGCCCTTTTGCAGCACTTCGATTTTGTAGCCGTCCGGGTCTTCGATGAAAAAGAACGTGCCGAACAGCTGGCCATCGTGCGTCATGCTTTTGATGTCTTTGGGCGCGTAGCCGGCGCGTTCAATGCGCGCCCGTTCTGCTGCCAGATCATCGACGACAAAAGCCAAGTGGCCGTAGCCATTGCCAAGCTCATAGGCCGTATCGCGGCCCTTATTGACCGTCAATTCCAGTTCGAAATCGCTTTCCGGGTTCTTCATGTAAATGAGCGTGAAATCCGGCCAGTCGCGCCGGTCGGCAACCTTCAAGCCAAAGCACGCCTCATAGAACTTGATCGAGCGCGCCTCGTCCAGCACGCGAACCATCATATGTACGGCTTTGGCCATGTCAGTTCGTCCTTTCTGTCAAAGCCACGGCCTTGCCGCCAACACTGATGCCTCGAACGCGCCGATGGCTTTGTCTTTCTCGAGCGTCAGGCCGATGTTGTCGAGGCCGTTCATGAGGCAGTGCTTGCGGAACGGATCGATGTCGAACGTGATGACGCCGCCGTCGGGGCCGCGGATTTCCTGTTTTTCGAGATCGATCGAAAGCGTTGCATTCGCCCCGCGCGACGCATCATCCATCAGCTTATCGACGTCGGCCTGCGGCAGCCGGACCGGTAGAATGCCGTTCTGGAAACAGTTGTTGTAAAAAATATCGGCGAAGTCCGGCGCGATGACGCAGCGGATACCGAAATCGAGAAGCGCCCATGGCGCGTGCTCGCGGCTCGAACCGCAGCCGAAATTGTCGCCGGTGACGAGAATGTTCGCTTTGCGATACTGCGGTTTGTTCAAAACAAAGTCGCTGACCTCTTGGCCCGTCGACGGATCGAAGCGCATTTCAAAGAACAGCGACTTGCCGAGCCCCGTGCGCTTAATCGTTTTCAGGAACTGTTTCGGAATGATCATGTCTGTGTCGATGTTGCGCAAGGGGAGCGGTGCTGCGACCCCGGTCATTTTCGTGAACTTGTCCATGTCATCCTCCTTGCAATCCCAAATCTAACTCATCCAAGTCATACGCATATCAGTCAGGCGCGCAGCGCGTCGGCCAGCGCCCTGAAGTACCCTTCCGCCGCCGTCAGCCGCCGCGCCTGCTGGAAAGCGCCGTGCTCTGCCACTGCGGCCTCGAGTTCGAAGGGTTCGAGATGTTCGAGCCGCCTTTTAACGCCAGCCCGCTTTCGCCCGTCAAGGTGGTGTTCGAGCGCGGCGACGATGGTTTCGACATAGCCTGATATGCGGCCCAGCTCGCGGGTTGCGGTCAGAAGCGCCGGGCGGTCGTTCGGGCTCGATTCGAGAACGGCGAGGGCGGCGGCGGCACGGGCCAGGGTGGCGGCGATTTCTTCAGCATAAAGCGCCACCTTCTCGCGCCGGGCGCGGTCCATTTCGGATACGGCTGCGGCCCAGCGGTAAACGGTCTCAGCAAGGCTGTTCAGGCGTTGGGCATAGTCGGCAAATCGCATGGCACGCGGGTCTCTGGCTGCAACGTCGCGCCAGTCTACGGTTGCCGGTCGAAGCGGGGATAACTTATTTGATTGTCGGGTCGGCGTAGCATTTGCGCATGTATTCGCAGCGGTAACTGCCCGAAAAATGCATGCTGTCGCCCTTGGCGGGTGAAATGAAATTACACACTTCGTCGAGGCCTTCCGGCGTTAACCAGCCCTGGCGGCGGCCGCGCTGGACGGCGAAGCAATCGGCCGTCTCTTCGTCCGGTCCGCGGAACTGGTGGCCGCATTCGTGGGCGTAAATCCACTGCTTGACCGGCGTCGACACCTTGTCGAGCAGGCGCGGGTTCATGATCAGAAAGCCAGGATAGGCGGCGCCATAGTCGTCGAGCTGATTGTCGATGACGGTCGGGCGCTGGCCGCACAGTTGCTTGCGCCGATCAAGCGTGAACGCGCCTGGCGGCAGCAGCTCCGCGTCGCCGCCGACATGGCCAACGTATTCTTCCGGGCTCGGTGTTTTGTCTTGAGCCGCGACCGGCACGACGAAAGCGGCACCGGCTAGCGCGAGATATGCAAAGCACTGCTGCAACTGACGCATCATCGGCTCGGCATGCCCAATCCGGTTGTCCCCGCGCAACGCGGCGCTGGTTGCAGAATGGCGTGAAACCGCCTTCTGCACAAGCCGCCGGCCTTTGTGGCATAGCTCCGGTTAATCGCCAGTGACAATTGTTCCCGCAAATTCCCCCTCACGCCGCCGTCCCCGTATTTATGGCGTCCATATCGTCGTCGGAAAAGCCGAAATGATGGCCAATCTCGTGGATGAGCACATGCGCCACGAGGTGGCCCAGTTCTTCGTCGCTCCCCGCCCATTCGTCGAGGATCGCCCGGCGGTACAGGAACACCATATCGGGTTCGCGTGGCGCATCCGACACACTCTGCTTGTCGAGACTGACGCCCTGATACAACCCGGTCAGATCGAACGGGTCTTCGATGCCGAGACTATCGAGCACATCGTCGGCTGCGAAGTCTTCGACGCGGATGACGAGATCGCCGGCGACGGCGCGGAACTCGCCCGGCAGCTTGTTCCAAGCATCGTGCGCCATCGCCTCGAAATCGGCAAGTGTTGGTGCGGTCGCGTGGTGCCAGTTCTTCGACATGCCGTCTCCTTCGTTGCGTCCGCGAGCCGCTCTGACATAGGCCGCTGCTGAGGCGAAGGGAAGCGCAAGCTTGATTGAAGCTGCATTGCAGTGGTTGGCCAGCGCATGGCGATTTTGTCATCTGCGGTTCACGCGGTGTTCCGCGACAAGACCCATTTGCCGCGGTGAGCGCCTGAACGCGTTGCTCAGTTCCTGCGTTGAACTGGCGTGACGATCCGTGTCAATCAGGATAGCGCCATGCCGGCCGCCCTTACGTTTCGCCCGCAGCAGAGCGCGGCGCTAGCTGGATCAAAAAAATTTCCGTTCGATCTTCGCGTCCTGACACGGGACGCCGATCGTGCCGAGGTCTTCGCATTGCGCTACCGCGCCTATCGCGAAGCTTGGTGTATCCCGCTCAACGCCGAAGAGCAATATTCCGATCGCCATGACGGCCTCGACAGCACAGTGCTCCTGGCCGCGTATGATGACGGAGCGTGTGTCGGGGCGCTGCGCGTCAGTTTCAGCCAACCCTGGCAAACAAGCGATACAATGCCATGCGCCGCGATCTATCCCGCCGTCGAGGCCGTAGGGGCGCAAGCCGGCGGCACCCTGGTCGAAATGTCTCGGCTGTCGATCGAGCCCGGCATCACCAACACCTCGTATCGCACAACGCTGTATGCGTCCTTGCTGCGCGCGGGCTTCATGGCCGCGCAAGCGGCCGACGTGGCGATGATCCTGATCGCCACCAAGTCCGATTGGGTACGGTTCTATCAATACATGCTGGGCTTCAAAACGATCGGAGAGCCTGGCATCTATCCGCCAATCGACCTTCCCGTCGCCCTGCTCGGCGGCAGTTTCGGCGACGCGCAAAAGCATCAGCGGGCGCAAAATGCATTCTTCAAAATCACCGATGGTGAGATTGAGAGCATGAAAACTGCTATCGCGCCTGCGCTCGTGATGCCGGCGGTGGCCTAGAACGGCGAACGCGCTAACGGCTTCTTAACCGTAGCGATCAAACCCTGGCGGATGCGCCCTAGTGCTTTATGGCCGTGTGCTTATCTCGGGCACATGACATCAGACGTTTCCAAATTGCCGCAGGATTTGCGCCGGGCGCTGACCGCCGAGCTCGGACCCGGTGAGCGCGTGCTCTATGCCGCGCAACCGGACTGGCGCGCCGAGCGGGGTAAGCTGATGGCGATTTTCCTGTTCGGGCTCGGATGGAGTGCCATCGCGTTTCTGTTTTTCGGGATGAGTCTCGGCGCCCTGCTCGGCATCGCGCCCCAGCAATCGAACGGGAAACCGGCTGGTTTCGGCATGATGCTTTTCTTCTTCCTGTTCTCGCTTCCCTTCGTCGCCATCGGGCTTGCGTGCCTCGCCGCGCCATTTCTCGGTATTCGAAAATCGCGCAACACGGTGCACGTCGTAACGGACGCGCGGCTGGTCAACATCTATGGCGGGCGCGATGCCGGTGCCGAGAGTTATCCGCTGGCCAAAATCAACTTCATCAAGCGCCGCGACCGCCGCAATGGAACAGGCAATCTGCATATCGGCTACGGCGTCGAGAAAGACAGTGACGGCGACCCGCGGCCGCTGACGACCGACTGGTCCGGCATTCCCGATGCGAAGCGCGCGGAAGCGCTCATTCGCGAGCAGGCGGGGTGGGTGCGCTAAACCTTTTTCGTCATCCCGGCGCCGCGAACGAGACGCTCTCTCCCTCGTCATCCCGGCGCTGAAGCAGAGCGATTGCGATGCTTCAGGTCTACGGCCGGCAACTGTGTTGTTGGTCATGCGCGGAACGGCGCGTTTTGCCTGAGCATGGCATTCAGGGCCACAAGAAGCTTTCGGGCGATGGCGATGATGGCAACCTTTGCGCTCCCTGATCTTGCAGTAATGGCTTTGTAGGCT
>JANNSR010000054.1:0-16418 GCA_031402935.1 Hyphomicrobium sp.
GGCCTCCCCGTCGTTTACGTCGGCTCGAAAACCGGCCGCGACGGCATCCATGGCGCGACGATGGCGTCGGCCGAATTCGACGACAAGTCGGATGAGAAACGCCCGACTGTTCAAGTCGGCGACCCGTTCACCGAAAAACTGCTGATCGAAGCCTGCCTCGAATTGATGGCGACCGACTGCATCATCGCCATTCAAGACATGGGCGCGGCGGGGCTCACCTCCTCCACATCCGAAATGGCCGACAAGGGCGGCGTCGGCATCGAACTCAATCTCGATCTCGTGCCCCAGCGCGAAACCGGCATGACGGCGTATGAGATGATGCTGTCGGAATCTCAGGAACGCATGTTGATGATGCTGAAGCCCGGCCGCGAGCCGGAAGCGCAGGCGATCATCCAGAAATGGGGTCTCGACTTCGCGGTCATCGGCATCACGACCGATACGGGGCGCATGGTCATCATGCACAAGGGCGTGGTCGAAGCCGATCTCCCCGTTCCCGTGCTCGCCAACTCGGCGCCGATGTACGAGCGGCCCTGGATCGAACCGAAAAAGCCAACGACGATATTGCCCGAGTGGGTTCCTGCGCCGAATTCCATCCTCGGCACGCTCAAAGACATGATGGGCGGCCACGCGCTCAGCTCTCGCCGCTGGATCTGGGAACAGTACGACCACATGGTCATGGGCGACACGGTCGGCCGGCCTGGGGGAGATGCCGGCGTCATTCGCGTCCACGGCACGAAAAAGGGCATCGCCATCAGCTGCGATTGCACGCCGCGTTACGTCGCAGCCGACCCCGAGATGGGCACCAAGCAGGCCGTGGTCGAAACCTGGCGCAACATCTGCGCCGTCGGCGGCGATCCCCTCGCCATCACCGACAACATGAACTTCGCCAACCCCGAGCGGCCCGAGATCATGGGGCAATTTGTGGCCAGTGTGCGCGGCATGGCGGAAGCCTGCAAGGCGCTCGACTATCCGGTCGTCTCGGGCAACGTCTCGCTTTACAACGAAACCAACGGCGTCGGTATTCCACCCACGCCCGCCATCGGCGGCGTCGGCCTGGTGCCCGACTGGACCAAAATCGCCGATAGCCGTTTGAAAGGCGCTAATCTTCATGGCGCCAATCTTCAGGGCGAAAGCACCATGCTCGTCGTCATCGGGCGTGAAGCCGGCCACCTCGGCCAGTCGCTCTATCAACAGCACGCGACAGGCAGCTTCGACGGCGCGCCGCCGCCCGTCGATCTGCAAGACGAAATCAAAGCCGGGCGCTTGATCCGCGCCCTGATCCGCACCGGCACCGCGCTCTCCGTGCACGATTGCGCCGACGGCGGCCTGCTGGTCGCGATCGCCGAAATGGCGTTGAGCGGCGGGACAAACAGCGGTTCGTTTGAGGCCTCCGGCGTCGGCGTCGAGCTCTACGCTTACGAAGGCAAGCTGCCCGCCCACGCCATCTGGTTCGGCGAGGATCAGGGCCGCTACGTCGTCGAAGTCACACCGCTAAAGGTCGAGGAAGTTTTGGAGCGCGCGCGCTTGCTCGAACTCCCCGCCCGCATCGTCGGCCGCACGCTTGGCCCATCCGACCCAAGCGGCAATGCACTATCCCTGCGCGGCGAAAAACCCCTGCCCCTCGCCGACCTCCGCGCCGCGCATGAGGGGTGGATGAAGGGGGTGATGGGCGGGTGAAGGCGGACTGCCCGCTTATTGACCTGGAATCGCAACACTCATTTCTGACAACTTTTTCTTCAACGCATTGCGCTCAACTTCGAGTTCCGCGCACTCATCAGACCCCTTGAAATACGGAATAATCAAGAAGTGTTCCTGACAAGCGCTGATGTAGGCGTTGTGCGCCTGCTTGTAGCGTTTAACCGTCGTAGCCTGATTGACGAGGTTGGTAAGCGCGCAGACCAGATCAGGCGCGGCCCGCGTCAACCTTTTCGCCTCAGTTACCGGGACGGAATTACCGAAGGATCCTTCATTGCCCGTTGCGATCAGGAAATCCGCCAAAGCTTGCTTCGAGCCATCTCCCCAGACTCCGTCAATTGATCCACGATAACAAGAAAGCCGCTTCAGCTCCCCTTGAAGCTCACGGTTCATTGCTTCTTCTGAAGTCCGCTGCACATCCTTGTCGACTAGTTCCCGATGCCGGGACCACTCAGTTGCCAAGTAGCGCCGAGAATTGTCGGCGTACGCTACGATCTGTATAAGTGTATAGATACTGACGATCGCGGCAACTGTCCCACCCAACGAATACAGAAGCGGATAGGGCTTGAGACTTTCCTCAAACCATTTTCGACCCGTGAGCACACCAACTGCAATGAATAAAATTTCAATCCATGCGAATTGCATCGAGTATCAGACCATATCGACCCAGATTGGTTCGTAGTATTCCCCAGTATTGAGACTAAACTTTGCCGTCTTAATAGTTGTAGAGGTCGCAATTGAGATCGCGCAATCGAAGTTGCGGAGTTGCGCGTAGCAACACACCCTCCACCCGCATTCCCGGCCAAGCGCGGCCCGCATCTTGCGGATCAAACGCATCACACAAATTCGGCGCGCGAGCCGGGACCTTTACCCGTCGCAATCATCACGCGAAACCTCAACCGCGAAAGATCCCGGCTCTGCGATGTGCTCGCGCACGTCTCCGGCCGGGAACGCGGGTGACTACGGTGCAAACGCGACGCCGCATCCGCAACACGTCGAATGCCACTCCCCACACCCTGCCCATTGCAGCGATGCGGTTCCGGCCGAAGGCCGCACGCGAAGCGTTTCGCTTCGCGTGGCGCGTTGCACGCGCGAACCGCATCGCTGCAATGGGCAGGCCCGAACGCACGAGAGTACGAACGGCCGTCAACAAAAAACGCGCACCACGGACCACCTCCGCCCATGCCGCGCATGTCCTCGGCGTGGAGAATCCACCACCCCCTAAAAACAAAAAAACGCCGGCGCGTTTTTCAACGGACCGGCGTCTCGAACCCTTCTCGGGATTTTATGAAAAAATCACGTTGGAGCGATGCGCTCAACACCTATCAGCGTTAACATCAAGGCCTTGCATTTTTCTCGCCGAAAAACGCGCACGCGATCACTGATGCGTGCGTCCGCGCCCGCCTCAAGGCAGAGGAGAACTCACCCCGCCTTCTTGGCGTTGCGCTCTTTCTTCGCGGCCTTGGCGATACGCTTCTGCGTGTTCTCGGCTTTGAGTTGCTTCGATTGAATCTTGCGGCGGCGCAGGTTCGACATTGTCGGCATTTTTACAATCTCCCGTTTGCTCGGTTTGTAGGATGAACCGTTACGGAGTCAATGCGCAATCGGTCGCCCAGCGTGCGGCCCAGCGCGCGGCGGCACCGCGCTTCCAAACCCCTTCTAGGGCTGCTATGTCGGCGCGACAAGAACGGAGCCCCCGATGCCAAATACCGCCACGCGCTCGATCGCCCTCGCAGCACTCGCGCTGATGCTACCGGCATGCGACCAGCCCGCCACGCCTCGGGCGCAAGCGCCATCAGCCGAAGCTCAGGCTCAATCGCCAACATCAGACACAGGAAAATCTATGACCGCCACGACCACCGCCTCCGGCCTGCAAATCATCGACACGACAGCTGGCACCGGCGCGTCGCCGAAAACCGGGCAGACGTGCGTCATGCACTACACCGGGTGGCTGTATCAAGATGGCGTCAGGGGCAAGAAATTCGACTCGTCGGTGGATCGCGGCCAGCCGTTCGAATTTTCAATCGGCGTCGGCCAAGTCATCAAGGGCTGGGACGAAGGCGTCGCGACGATGAAGGTCGGCGGCAAACGCACGCTGATCATTCCGGCCGCCATCGGCTATGGCGCGCGCGGCGCCGGCGGCGCCATCCCGCCCAACGCCACGCTGATGTTCGACGTCGAATTGCTCGGCGTCAAATAGCGGCGCGCACCGCAAACGCCACGCCTATTGAACCTTTTCGCATCCTCCCGCGACCAACGACCACAGTTGGGGCCACGGTCTGGGCCCACCTGTGCCGTATGGAACAGCCTGAAACGGCGCCAGACGCCATGACGTGGAGGATTGCCCGCCAGCACACGCGGGCTCATTTTGGACAAGGATTTTTTTTCATGCGCATCACCACCGCAATCGCCACTGCACTCGCTGGCCCGGCGTTCATGCTGGCGGCCGCCACGGGAGCGCTCGCCGCCGCCGATCCAACCGGCATCTGGATCAACGATACGGGCCGCGGCGCGGTCGAAATAAAGCCGTGCGGAAACGCGCTGTGCGGTCACGTCGTTTGGGTCAAAGACACGAGCGACACCAAGGGCTGCCGCAAGCAAATCATCGGCGACGCGACATCTGTTGGCGGTGGCCGCTGGGATAGCGGCTGGATTTATTCGCCGGAAAAACGCAAGAACTACGACGTCGAATTGAAGCCGCTCTCCGACGGCACGCTGCGCGTTGTCGGTTATGCCGGAACCAAACTGTTTTCGCGCACCATGATCTGGACGCGGGCACCCGCCGATCTCAAGCGCTGCGATGCGATTGAAGCGAAGGCAGCGCCAGCACCAGCCCTCGAGCCCGCGAAACCGGCCGTTCCCGCACCAGTAACGCCGTCCACGGCAGAGGTTAAGCCGTCAGTTGCTCAAGACGCCGCCAAGGACAGCACCAAGCCTGTCGAAACCGCGGCGACGGCTCCTGCCAAGTCTCCGGCCGATGTAAAGGATGCCAATTCCAAGGACGTCAATTCCAAGGACAAGGCGCCTTCGATCTCGCCACCGGTCACCGAAACCCCAGAGGTCGCGAAGTCAGAAACGGACGACGACAGCGAAGTCGGCGAGAAGCCGGGCGAACGCTCGTCAGGCGGCGGCATTAAACTCGGCGATCTCGATCTCGACAAGGTGCTGACGAAATCCGCCGACGGCAAGTGCAAGCTCGATTTGCCGTGGGTCAAGGTCAAGTTCGACTGCAACCGCGAGTAGCTCAGCGGCAGACAACATGAAGCCCGCTCACTAGCGGGCCCTTAAAAACGAAAAAAAAGCGCGGCGGAGAGCTACTAACACGCTCATCCGCCGCGCTGAATTCTGAATGCGAAAGCGACTTAGATGATGTCGATTTCGGCCGGCAGGTACGACGTCACTTCGAGGCCGACTTCCTGCTCGCGCACGGCGGGCTTGGACCAGATCTTCATGATGTTTCCTCCATCGGGTGATTAGGAACATCGCGTTCCCATGAGTGAGAAGATAGCAAACCGCCACGATAACGTCCAATCGCGTTTGCGTGAGAATGTCATCAGATTTGCTTATGAAGCAAACGCACGCTTCTGATGAAATACTGTCACGTTTCGCCGGATTCAGGGCGCGCGATCCAACATGTCCCGTGGTGTTGGCGGGCGCAGCCCGCTAAAGCAGTTGCCGCCACATGCTCGAAAGAAATCCGGAGCCCATTATGCCCATGTCCGCCGCCGATATAGACAACCTGATCAAGGCCAAGTTTCCCGACGCGAGCGTCGACCTGAAAGACCTCGCCGGCGACAACGACCACTGGGCAGCCCATGTCGCCTCGGCGGCCTTCAAAGGCAAGAGCCGCGTCCAGCAGCACCAAATGGTCTATGACGCGCTCGGCGGCCGCATGGGCGGCGTGCTGCATGCGCTGCAACTGACAACGGCTGCGAAAGATTGACTTCACAGCCCCCCTGCCCCACATCTCGCAGCAACCAAATAGCGCGGAAGCGCTGACGAAGTGCCGAAACTAGGAGCCCGCCATGGCCGACACCGCGACCCAATCTCCCGCTCATGCGGCAATCGCCAAAACGATCGCTGACAACGACGTCGTGCTCTACATGAAGGGCAACAAGCAGTTCCCGCAGTGCGGCTTCTCGGCGACGGCGGTCAAGATCCTCGAAACGCTCGGCGTGCCGTTCAAAGACATCAACGTGCTCGAGGACGCGGGCGTGCGCGACGGCATCAAGTCGTTCTCGAACTGGCCGACGATCCCGCAGCTCTACGTCAAGGGCGAGTTCATCGGCGGTTGCGATATCATGCGCGAAATGTTCACCGCCGGCGAGCTGCACGACCTGATCTGCGCCAAAGGCATCCCGCACGCCCATCACCACGGCTGACGGGCCGCTAAATCCCAGTTGCAAAGGGTGACGGGCTGGGGCTTGCTGCCCTCTTTTCGCCGTGAGCGAGTGACCAATTCGCTTTATTCAGCGCCGGGGCATAACCGGCCGCGATGACAGGTGGGGACGCGCGCACATGCGCCTCGGCGGCCGGCGATTTTTCCTGAGCCTGACGATCCTGACGGCGAGCGTTTGCCTGGCGCTCGGCATCACCTTGCCGATTTTGAAACTGACGCAGTACGGCCTGTGGACGACCGAGCATTCGCTGCTGTCGACGGTTTCCGTGCTGATTCGCGACGGCCAGACGTTCCTCGGTGGCATCGTGCTTGTTTTCTCGATCCTGCTGCCCGTGACGAAGCTTCTCTACCTGCTGCTCGTCTCAACGCTTCCCCCCGCCGAGATTGTGCGCCAGCACCGCCGCTTGTCGGCGCTCGAATGGCTCGGCAAATGGTCGATGCACGACGTGCTCGTGCTCGCTTTGACGATCTTCTTCGTCAAAAGCCAGGGCGTGTATGATGCGGCAAGCCTTAACGGCGTCTACTTCTTCACCAGCGCCGTGCTCCTCATGATCCTGGCCTATTCCTGGATCCGCACTGACGGCATGGCGGCAGCGCCCGAGTTGACGCCCGTCAGCCCGCAACCGGATACGGGCGTGGTTCGCAAAACATCAAGCGTGCGCAATTTCACGCTGAGTTTCCTGATCATCGTCGCAACCGTATTCTTCGCGCTTGGCATCATCCTGCCGACCATCCGCTTCACGACCGTTTACGTGTGGACCAACGAGCACTCGATTTTGACGATCATCTACGCGCTGTTCGAGAACCAGGAGTTCTTCCTGTGCGCGGTCGTGTTCGCGGTGTCGATCTTCTTTCCGTTCCTCAAACTCTTTTACCTGCTGACGCTTCTCACCTCGCACGACATCCCGCCCGAGTTCCGCAAGAAATCTCTGGCGACGATGGAATGGCTCGGGCGCTATTCGATGACCGACGTTATGGTGCTGGCGCTGATGATCTTCTACGTCAACTCGTCGGGTTATACGGAGGCCCGCGTGCTGCCGGGCGTCTACTTCTTCGCCGCCAGCGCTTTGATGACGATGCTCGCCTACGGCTGGGCCAACGCCGATCCCGCGCGGCAGCAGCGGCGCCGCCCTCGCCCGAAAGCCGGCGGGCCTGCCTTCGCGATCCCGCCACAGGAAAAGCAGCGGACGGCGTAACAGGATTGCGCTGTCTAGTTGATTTCGATGATGGGAGCGCCTTGCTCGATCGCTTCGATCGCTGCCGGGAAAAACTTAGCCAGCCACGCAATGAGAACGAGATTTGTTGCGTTACCGATGCGCAACCACACGAGAGACGGCCCTTGCGACGACCGTTCGCGGATGGCAACGAAGTCTTCGTCTTTCGTGATCAGATGGGCTGCCATCTCACAAGCTTTTGCCCAAACGGCTGCGTCTTCAGCTTCGGTCAGGTTCAGATCCGAAACATGAACAGCGTCGTGGCCCTCGGCTGTCAGCCAAGTCACGAGGTCAGGCGGAAGCTGCGCGTCGATTAGGAAGCGCATGTCTATTCAGCCGCTAAGACAACGCGGCTTTCTGCGGAGCGGGCTGCATACTGGAGGGCCGCGGTGATGTCGGCATCCTCGAGATAGGGGAAGTCTTTGAGAATTTCGTCACGGCCCGCGCCCCCCGCGAGCATGCCAAGTATGTCGCTGACGCGAATGCGCATGCCCCGAATACACGGGCGCCCGCCACACTGTTTCGGGTTGAAGGTAATGCGATCGAGGTACGAGATCGTCGTCATGCGCGAACCTCTTGCGGACGCGGGAACATAACACGAATTTGAGAACAGGGCTACCGCACCTTCCGGGCCGGTCCCGCGTTGCTTAACCTCACAAATGCATAAGGCCGCCCAAATGGCGGCCTTCGCAAATCCCGAAAATTTTGGCCGTCTTACCGCGAATAGAACTCAACCACGAGGTTCGGTTCCATCTGCACCGGATACGGCACGTCGGCGAGCGCCGGAATGCGCGTCATCGACACCGTCATTTTGTTGTGGTCGGCGTTGATGTAGTCCGGCAAATCGCGTTCGGCGCTCTTGATGGCTTCGAGCACGAGCCCCAGCGCCTTGGCCTTTTCCTTGACCTCGACAACGTCGCCGATGCGAACGCGGTAGCTCGGGACCGTGACGCGGCGGCCGTTCACCGTCACATGGCCGTGCGACACGAACTGGCGGGCGGCAAACACTGTCGGCACGAACTTGGCGCGATAGACGAGTGCGTCGAGGCGGCGCTCAAGCAAGCCAATCAGGTGCTCGGATGTCGAGCCCTTCATCGATGACGCTTCGGCGTAAATGGCGCGGAACTGGCGCTCCGACACGGAGGCATAATAGCCCTTGAGCTTCTGCTTGGCTTTGAGCTGCTGACCGAAATCCGACGTCTTGCCGACACGCCGTTCGCCGTGCTGGCCGGGGCGGCTTTCGCGGCGGTTGAGCGGGCTCTTCGGCCGGCCCCAGATGTTCTCGCCAAGGCGGCGATCGATCTTATGCTTAGCGCGGATGCGCTTGGTCATCGTCTAGCACTCCATAAGTTTGCGCGGACGCGGAGACAATTCTCCCGCCCGGCGTTGGAGCGCCCCCTCCTCTGCCCTCGCGTTTAGAGGGCCGACAGGCATGGACCTTCAACAGTCCCGCCCCGGGTGCGCGTGAATCAAACGCGGGCCACCAGAGACCTGGGGCCCGCGCGATTTGAGTGTCATACGGAACAGCTCGCGCCGCGTCAACCGCTGGCTTGCCGCCTGCTTACGGTGCCGGTTTCGGGGCTACAGGCGCCGGGGCTGCCGGGGCCGCAGCTGGTGCGGCTTTCGGCGCAGGCACTGGTGCTGCCGCCGGCGCTTTGGCGGGCGTCGAACCCGTTGTGGCCGGAGCCGCAGCCGGTTTTGCCGCAGCCGCAGCGGCCGCAGCGGCTGCCGGAGCTGCTCCTGCAGCGGCTGGAATGGTGGGCGGTGCGGCCGCGGCCGGCGCGCCGTTCGGTGTCGCCAACGGCACCGGGTTTTTCGGCGGCGGGCTGGCGGCGACGTAAGCGGTTATCATTTCGCCGACTTTTTTCTTCTGCTCGTCGGTGCAGGTCTGGACCGGGTCCTTACCTTCCTCAACGACAACTTCCTTGTCGCCGTCCTTCTCGACCAGTTTGATCTTGCCGGTCAGCAGCATGACGGTCGTGAGATGCAGCTGGCTGATATAGACCATCTGCTGCGGCGACCACTTGGCGCGCGCTTCCTCGCGCCGCATCAGCGCCCGGTGGTTCTTGATCTGGTCGTCGCGCAAATCGCAGACCTGAGCGTGCGCCGACAAGCGGCCAGCCTTGATGATGTCGCGGGCGATAGCGACTGGCACCATCACTTCGTCGCGCTTCTTCTTGTCGATCTGCACAACCGAGCCGTCGGGCTTCGAAAACTGCTGCGGTGTCAACGACCACGCATAATCCATAAACGACGTCACGGCCTTTTCACTGAGCTCTTGCGCGCTCGCGCCCGAAACGGAACTGAGCCCTGACGCCAACAACGCGAGCCAAGCAACGCCCGCCAACTTGATCCCCGCCCTCGTATTCATCCGCATCTCCAAATATGACCCTCTTGCGCGCGCCAATCGAGGCGCCCTTGCACTGGCAATCCCGGCCGCGCCAACGTCGCGCCCGCATCTCTCAGACGCTATTATGCCGGTTCAAGCGGCATCGCTCAGCCTAAAAGTTGGCCATAAGAAGGCACTTATTCGCGCGGCTTGCGGCCCGCGCCTTTGCCCTGTGCGAGAGTTGCAACTATGCCACGAAGGGTCCGAACTTCTTGCTCCGTCGCGCCGATCCGCGACAGCAGCGTGCGGACATTCTGCACCACCGTCGCTTTGCGGTGTTTCGGATTGAAAAAGCCGAGACGGTCGAGTTCGCCTTCCAAATGCTCAAAAAGCCCGGTCAGTTCCGCTTTTGTTGCGGTGCGGTCGTGGCCCAAATTCAGGCCGTCCGTCAGCGGTTTCTCGTATGTCGTCACGCGTCCAAGGCTGCGGCCAGGGTCGCCGCGCATCCACTCATAGCCGAGCAACAAAACGGCCTGCGCTAGGTTGAGGGACGCAAAACGCGAATTAACCGGAATCATAATTAGGGCGTCGGCGTTGGCGACTTCACTCGTTTCGAGGCCGTTCCGCTCGCGCCCGAACAGAATGCCGCAGCGCTCGCCCCGGCCGATGCGGGTGCGCATTTCAGCTATCGCCTGCTCCGGCGTCATCACTGGCTTCCTGAGATCGCGCTGCCTGGCCGTCGTCGCGGCCAGCCAATTGAGATCGCTAATGCTGTCCTCGAGGGACGAAAAGGTGCGCGCATCGTCGATGATGTAATTGGCACCCGACGCGGCGATGCGCGCCTTCTCGTTCGGCCAGCCGTCGCGCGGATTAACGAGGCGCAGATCATCGAGGCCGAAATTGGCGGAGGCCCGCGCCACCATGCCGATATTATCGGCGAGTTGCGGCTCCATCAGGATGATCGACGGCGTTTCGCCTTCGCCCGCCACCGCCTCGCCTTGCATGTGAGCGCGGCGGATGCCGTGGCGCAGCTTGCGGATGATGCGCCGGGCCCAGAACCAGTAGTTCTCGCCCGACCATTGCCGGCTGAGCGTCTCAAGGCACGGCGTCGTCATTGTTTCTGTGCCCTCGCCCTGAAGCCGGACGCGGCCATCGCCGACGATGATTTCCTTCTTGCTCAAAATGTACTGGTCGAGGGTCTCGATGCCCTGCACGTCCGTGCGCCGCTTACAGCCTGGGCAGGAAACGTTGTCGTCGGCACAGCGTACGCTGGCGCAGTATTGCAGCACCGTGTCGAGCGTGTCGCGGTTCAGCCCCGCAATGGCGAGCGCGTCGAGACCCTGGTCGATTGTTCCCACGTGGCAGGCGTGGATCACCGCCGACACCGGCTTGCCTGATGCGCCAACAACCGGCTCGCCATTGGCTCCAATCGTGACCACGACCACGCAACTCTCCTCCGCGGGGCTCCGGCCCGCAAACACACCTTGAGCTAATCTTTTGGTAACGCGGCGCTGTCAACTTGAAACGCCGAAAACCCGGTTTCTGCGGCATCCCCCAACTCCGCGCCAACCGCCAATTGGGGACATGCGGCGAAGGTTCACTTCGCGCATTGCCCCGCTTTCGCTATGTATCGGCGCAACGGCAATCGATTGGTGGCGAGACCTTTTCCCATGGGCAAAATTAAAGTGAACGGCACGGTCGTCGAACTCGACGGCGACGAGATGACCCGCATCATCTGGCAGCTGATCAAGGACAAGCTGATCCACCCCTACCTCGACATCAAGCTCGACTACTACGACCTCGGCGTCGAACACCGTGATGCAACGAACGATCAGGTCACGATCGACGCCGCCAATGCCATCAAAAAGCACGGCGTCGGCGTCAAGTGCGCGACCATCACGCCGGACGAAGCCCGCGTCAAAGAATTCAATCTGAAAGAGATGTGGAAGTCGCCGAACGGCACCATCCGCAACATTCTCGGCGGCGTCATTTTCCGCGAACCGATCATCTGCCGCAACGTGCCGCGCCTGGTGCCGGGCTGGACGCAGCCGATTATCGTCGGCCGTCATGCCTTCGGCGACCAGTATAAGGCGACCGACTTCAAGTTCCCGGGCTCTGGGACCTTGACCATCAAGTTCGTCGGCGACGACGGCAAGGTGATCGAACGCGAAGTCTTCAAGGCACCTGGCGCCGGCGTCGCCATGGCGATGTACAATCTCGACGACAGCATCCGCGAGTTCGCGCGCGCCTCGCTGAACTACGGTTTGAACCGCAAATACCCGGTCTACCTTTCGACCAAGAACACGATTTTGAAAGCCTACGACGGCCGCTTCAAAGATATCTTCCAGGAGGTCTTCGACGCCGAGTTCAAGGTCGAGTTCGACAAGCACAAGCTCGTCTACGAACACCGTCTCATCGACGACATGGTGGCCTCCGCCATGAAGTGGTCGGGCGGGTATGTGTGGGCGTGCAAGAACTACGATGGCGATGTGCAGTCCGATACCGTGGCGCAGGGCTTCGGCTCGCTCGGCCTGATGACGTCGGTGCTGCTGACTCCCGATGGCCGGACCATGGAGGCCGAAGCCGCCCACGGCACCGTCACGCGCCACTACCGCGAGCATCAAAAGGGCAAGGCGACATCGACCAACGCCATCGCCTCGATCTTTGCCTGGACGCGCGGGCTGCTGCATCGCGCCAAACTCGACGGCAACGATGCGCTGGCGACCTTCGCCAGCACGCTTGAGAAGGTCTGCGTCGACACGGTTGAAGCCGGCCACATGACCAAGGACTTAGCCCTCCTCGTCGGCCCTGAGCAGAAGTGGCTATCAACGACCGGGTTTCTGGATAAGGTCGATGAGAATTTGAAAACGGCGATGGCTCAAGTCTGAACAAAAATGCGAGCCGCTGGCTGCGGCTCGCTTGATCTTTGTTGCGAATTTGACAGCCGCGCGCCGCCTACTTCTTGCCCGCGTCCTTGATCTGGTTGTCGACGTCGAGCTGCATCTGCGCCGTCAGGACGTTGAAGTCGTTCTGGAGCTTGGTACAGGCGTCCGCTGCGCCGTTGCAAACAACGACCATCTTGATGACGGCCTGATCGCCCTCTTTCATGAGCTTGCGGCACACAGCGGCCGGGTGCGCGGCATGGCCCTTGACGGTGAACGTGTACATCGCCGTGCTGTTCTTCGGGTCGTCGCTGAAGGCGATGTAGTCGACGCTCTTGTAGACTTCCTTCAAGCCCGTCTGGGTCGAATAGCGGGTGAAGAGTTCGTCCGCCGTCCCTGTTATCTCACCGCAGAATTCCGTTGCGGCCGCGACCGTCGGTCCGGCCGTTGGCATCGGCGTGGCGGCAGGCTTGACGATGTCGTCGGCGGCGCGCGCGCCGTGTGTCAGCGCAATGGCGGCGGCGATGGCGATGGCGATCGTGCGAAGCGAGCGGATCGTGGACGGCATGGGGACGTGACCTCCGGAGCAGAATTTTCCCGCTTATAGCGTTCCCGCAGCTCACCTTGCATGAAAATTTTGAAAGGTGCCGGATTCTTCGGCGCAAGCGGCCGGCTCGACGCAATATGCGCGTGGGGTTGGTGGGGCGGCCACGCGCCAGAATAGAGGAGAGTCGCTTGCGCCAAGATTAGAGCGCCAGCGCCGCTTCGATCGCCTTCAGCGCATCGCCGGCTTTCGAGCCGTCCGGCCCTCCGGCCTGTGCCATGTCGGGCCGCCCGCCGCCGCCCTTGCCGCCAAGCGCTTCAGCGCCGACTTTAACCAGATCGACCGCACTCCAGGATTTCACAAGGTCGTCGGTGACGCCGACGGCTAGACCGGCCTTGCCGTCTTCCGTCACGCCGACAACCGCGACGATGCCGGAACCAACCTGCTTCTTGCCGTCGTCGATCAGGCCGCGCAGGTCTTTCGGGTTCAGCCCCTCGACCGTGCGCGACAGCAGTCTGATCGCGCCGATGGTGCGGATAGCGTCGCCACCTGCGGGCGCGCCGTTGGCGCTCTTGCCGCCACCAGCGAGCGCCAGCTGGCGCTTGGCGTCAGCCAGTTGTTTTTCGAGCGTCCTCTTTTCATCCACCAGCGCTTTCAAGCGCTCGATGACGTCCTCGGGCCGCGTCCGCAACAGGCTTGCAGCGTCTTTGACGCGCTGATCCTGCTCGGCGAGATACGCCCGCGCGCCGTCTGCCGTCAGGGCTTCGATGCGCCGCACGCCGGCAGCACTTCCGCTTTCTCCGACAACCTTGATCACGCCGATGTCGCCAGTACGAGACACGTGCGTGCCGCCACACAGCTCCACCGACCACGCCTTGTTGGTACCCAATTTTGAATCGAGCACCGCCGCGCCCATCGCCACGACGCGGACTTCATCGCCATACTTCTCGCCAAACAGCGCCATGGCGCCGGTCTGGCGTGCGTCCTCGAGCGCCATCAGCCGCGTCACGACCGCCGTGTTCTGGATCAGAACCGCATTCGCCATGTCTTCGACGGATTTGAGTTCGTCAGCGCTCATCGGCTTTGTGTGAGAGAAATCGAAGCGCAGCCGGTCGTGCGAGACCAGCGAGCCCTTCTGCGCCACATGCGTGCCAAGGATCTGGCGCAAGGCTTCGTGCAGAAGGTGCGTCGCCGAGTGATTGGCGCGTGTTGCGGTGCGCCGCTGGTGGTCAACGGACAGCTCAACCGCGTCGCCGGGTGTGAAACTGCCGGCCTCGACGATGCCGAGATGGACAAACAGATCGCCGAGTTTTTTCTGGGTTTCGAGCACGCGGAAAACCGCGCCCTTCGGCCCCTTGATGGCGCCCGCGTCGCCCGCCTGACCGCCGCTTTCGCCATAGAACGGCGTCTGGTTGACGATGATCGCGCCCTCGTCGCCGGAATGAAGCGCCTTGACCGGCTTGCCGCCCTTAACGAGTGCCGCGACCACGCCCTCCGCCGTCTCGGTGTCGTAGCCGAGGAACTCCGTCGCCCCGGTTTGCTCTTTGATGTCGAACCACAGCGTCTCGGTCGCGGCTTCGCCTGAACCTTTCCAGGCGGCGCGTGCGGCGTCCTTTTGCTTTTTCATGGCTGCGGCGAAGACATCCGTATCGACCGTGATGCCGCGCGGGCGAAGCGCGTCTTGGGTCAGATCGAGCGGGAAGCCGAACGTATCGTAAAGCTTGAACGCCACGTCGCCGGGAAACACCGCGCCCTTTTTCAAATTGCCCGAGCTTTCGCCGAGCAGCTTCAAACCGGTGTCGAGCGTGTTCTTGAATTTCGTCTCTTCCAGTTTCAGCGTCTCGGTGATGAGGGCTTCGGCGCGAACGAGTTCTGGAAACGCCGCGCCCATCTCGTGCGCCAGAGTCGCAACGAGCCGGTACATGACGGGATCGCGGGCGCCAAGAATATGGGCATGGCGCATGGCGCGTCGCATAATGCGGCGGAGCACGTAGCCGCGGCCCTCGTTCGACGGCAGCACGCCGTCGGCGATCAGGAAGCTTGAGGCGCGCAAATGATCGGCGATCACCTTATGGCTGGCGTGGGCCTCGCCCTTGGCTTCGACGCCGATGGCCGCGACGGAGGCATTGATGAGCGCCTTGAACAAGTCCGTCTCGTAGTTGTCATGCGTGCCTTGAAGCACGGCCGAGATGCGCTCGAGGCCCATACCGGTATCGATTGACGGTTTCGGTAGCGCCACGCGGTCGCCCGGCGCGCGCTGCTCAAACTGCATGAACACGAGATTCCAGATCTCGATAAAGCGATCGCCGTCGGCATCCTTCGAGCCCGGCGGCCCGCCCGGAATTTTATCGCCGTGATCGTAAAAGATTTCCGAGCATGGACCGCAAGGCCCGGTGTCGCCCATCGCCCAAAAGTTATCGGCCGTCGCGATGCGGATGATGCGATTGTCAGAAAACCCGGTCAGTTTTTTCCAGATCGAAAACGCCTTGTCGTCGTCGTGGTAGACGGTGACGAGCAAGCGCTTCTTGTCGAGGCCGAATTCCTTGGTGATCAGGTTCCACGCCAGCTCGATGGCCTGATCCTTGAAGTAGTCGCCGAACGAAAAGTTGCCGAGCATCTCGAAAAACGTGTGGTGCCGCGCCGTGTAGCCCACGTTCTCCAGGTCGTTGTGCTTGCCGCCCGCGCGAATGCACTTTTGCGACGTCACCGCGCGGTTGTACGCGCGCTTGTCGAAGCCGAGAAACACGTCCTTGAACTGGTTCATGCCGGCATTGGTGAACAGCAGCGTCGGATCGTCGAGCGGCAACACGCTGGACGACGGGACGAAGGTATGGCCGTGCTTCTTGCAGAAGAAGTCGATGAACTGTTGGCGGATCTCGTTGGCGGTCGGCATGGAACAATGGTCTCGGAGGGTGAAGAAAACAGATCAAATACAAAGTACGAAAAGCGAAGAGCGAAATTCGCTCGCACAGATCGTAGGCGGGCATATTTTAGCCTTCTATTTTCGCTCTTCGCTCTTCGTACTTTGTATTTTTACGAACTCGAACACCTCACGAAGAGAGATGTTTTGCCCGCGCGCAATCCCCGCACAATCCTCATACTCCGGTGTCACGATCGGCTCGCTTCCGTCGCGCCAGCCGCGCTTGCAGCGCACCGGGCCCCAGGGCGTTTCGACGGTGATCGCCTCGCGGTTCAGCTTGTGCCGTTGCACGGGATGCCTGCGAATTCCGAAAGTCCGCGTCTCACGGAAGAGGATGTCCTCCAGCATCGGCAGGTTCGCGTCGGCGGCGAGCACGCTCAACAGGACGCCGGGGCGCTGCTTCTTCATCTGGATCGGCGTCGTCCAAACATCGAG
>JANNSR010000055.1:0-4430 GCA_031402935.1 Hyphomicrobium sp.
GCATCGCAAGCGTCACGATCGGCTATTTCGGGGTCATGTTTCGCGGCCGGAAATTGCGCTGGCTGACCGACCGGCTGGCGACCGAGCGCATCCGGCAGTTTCATTTTCAGCACTACGCCGCGCATGGCGGCGCCATCCTTAGAGGCGCCAAGGACGAAGCGGCGGCAAAAGCTTATCTCGATCTCCGCACGCGCGATTTTGACCGGTTCCAGGTCGATTTTCTCTCGCGCCTTGAAGACGAGTTCCATGCCATCGTCGATGCTGAAGACAGCGGCGAGGGCCTCATGTTCGACTTCATGCATGACATTCCGCCAGCGGACGATCCCGATCTTGACGAATATTACCGCGCCTATGAGGCTTTGCGTTTCCAGCGCCAGATCGACTATTGCAATCTGCTGCTCAGCGAGAAGCGGAGCCTCTGGAAACATGCGCCGGCGCGGCAGGCGCAGCTTTTCGGCGTCATAGGGATCAGCTGCCTCACCGCCATTCTCGGGCTCGACATGCTCGTCTTTACGGGATCGATCATGGACCTCCCGTTCCTCGCCGCCCCAATCGTCAGCGTCAGCGGCGTCTTGATCGCGTTCTTCGCCCTCGCCGCGCATACGATCGAAGACGGCCTCCAGCCCGGCACCGAAGCCGAACGCATGCGCCAGTACCGCATCGCGCTCAACCGCAGCCACCTTCGCTTTCGCAACGCGAAGACGCCGAAGGAAAAAATCGAGCCGATGATCGATCTCGAGAACGCCGCGTTCGAGGAGATGCTGCCGTTCCTCAAGACGAATTTCGAGGCGCGGTTCGTGATGTAGGGCTCGCGCGTTCATATGCGCACCTATTCGTCGGCCGGCGGCTGCCTGCGCGCCGCGTCGATCAGCACTTCGAGCTCTCCTTTCAGCGCGCGCGCCTCTCCGGTCGTCGTCGGGCCTCCCGCGTCGAGCGCCTTCAGCTTTGCTTCAAGGCTTACGACGAGATGCGCGGCCACCTTCTCGTCGTAAGCGCGCTTGTAAGCCTTGAAGAGACGCCAGCCGACAACCGCCGCGCGGGCGCAGCCGTAAAGGCGGACGACAACGGCTTCGTCGTCGTCGGATTCGATGAGCGCGCCGAAATTCTTGGCGGCGTCGCGGTCGGTGTAGCTAAGCATGAGGCGCTCCTTCTGGCGCGAGCTGCTGCAACCCGGACGGGCCGGCGGCGCGCTTTTCTCGGGTTAATGGTGCGGATGGTCCGCGGCGCACGTCTTCGTCGGATCGAGCATTCGCGCGGATCGTTGCAAAATCCTCCGCACCTTCGCGGCGCTCGCCTTCTGTACGAATCCCGAGCGGCGACGGCGGGCGAAAGCTCCGAATTTTATGTCCATGGCGTGGGCTCCTTCCAAAATGGCGGCCCCCCCCTAAAGCCACACGTTAGGTCGGGGACGGATTTTTATTATCGTTTGGAATAAGTGGGTTGGAGGGAATTCGCGATGATAGGGAAATTCGCGCGGCATCTACGCGAAATTGGCGAACGCGCGAGCTGGCGGCATCAATCCTTAGACGGATTAATTAGGTTCGATGTGAACGATTAGAAAGGACGCAGCCGCGTCAACGACTTAAGTTAGCCGGAATTCGCGCTTAAGAATGCTGCAAAGTTCAGCGGCTCAATGTTTATCGAGCTGGATCGTCTGACTTTTCTTTCCCGGTATCTCGCGCGAGTCACGGCCGAAAGTGTCGATCTGAATAAACTTGCGGCCGTCGCGTTCAAAAACAGCATATTTCGCGTCAATTTTATCGTGAATTGAATTACGCTCCATATCCTGCCTTTCAAATGATCGGACAAATGCCATGGTAGTCCCCTAATTATCCAGAAAGCTCCTGAGCTTCCGGCTTCTGCTCGGGTGCTTCAGTTTCCTCAGCGCCTTCGCCTCGATCTGGCGGATGCGCTCTCTCGTCACCGAGAATTGCTGGCCGACTTCTTCGAGCGTGTGGTCGGTGTTCATGCCGATGCCGAAGCGCATGCGTAAGACGCGTTCTTCGCGCGGCGTGAGAGACGCCAGAACCCGCGTCGTCGTCTCACGCAGGTTGGACTGGATCGCGCTTTCAATCGGCAGCACGGCGTTGCGATCTTCGATGAAATCGCCGAGGTGCGAATCTTCTTCGTCCCCAATCGGCGTTTCGAGCGAAATCGGCTCTTTCGCAATTTTGAGAACCTTGCGCACTTTCTCAAGCGGCATCGCCAGCTTTTCAGCCAGTTCTTCCGGCGTCGGCTCGCGGCCGATTTCGTGCAGCATCTGACGTGACGTGCGCACGATCTTGTTGATCGTCTCGATCATGTGCACGGGAATGCGGATGGTGCGCGCCTGATCCGCGATCGAGCGCGTGATGGCTTGGCGGATCCACCACGTCGCGTAGGTCGAGAACTTGTAACCGCGGCGGTACTCGAATTTGTCGACGGCCTTCATCAGGCCGATGTTGCCCTCCTGAATGAGATCGAGGAACTGCAGGCCGCGGTTGGTGTATTTCTTCGCGATCGAAATGACGAGGCGCAGGTTGGCCTCGACCATTTCCTTCTTGGCTTGGCGAGCTTCGCGCTCGCCCTTTTGCACGGCCTTGACGATGCGGCGGAACTCAGGAATTTCGAGGCCCGTGTCGGTCGCAAGCTGGTGAATGTCGCCGCGGATCGTGACGATCTGGCCGCGCTCGTGCTTGACGAACTGCGTCCACTTCTTGCCGTTGGTCGACATACGGTCGAGCCAGGTCGCATCAAGCTCGTTGCCGTAGTATTCGTCGATGAACAATTGCCTTGCCACGCCGTAGCTGTCAGCCAAGCGCATCAAGCGGCCTTCAAGCCCGATCAGCCGCTTATTGATCGCGTAGAGCTGTTCGACCAGGCTTTCGATACGGTTGTTGTTCAGCGATAGCGACTTCACGTCGGCGACGATCTCGTCGCGCAGTTTGTCGTAGGCCTTCTGCTGCTGGCGCGAGCCCTGTTCGCCCGCCACCTGCTGCTCAAGCTTCTTGTCCTGCTGCTTGCGCAGCTTCTTGTACGTGCCGGCGATCTGGTCGAAGGTCTCAAGAACCTTCGGCTTCAGTTCGGCTTCCATGGCGGCGAGCGACATGGCGTTCTCGAACTCTTCGTCGTCCTCGACGTCGCCTTCGGGCGCGCCGGGCGAACCGGGGGAACCCGGCGGCAGCTGCACCTGCGGCTCATGGATCTGAATGCCGTCGGCGGTGACGTTGACGCCTTCCTTCGGCTCGGGGCCCTCATAGGTGGCTTCGAGATCGATGATGTCGCGCAGCAAAATCTTGCCGTCGTTGAGTTCGTCGCGCCAGATGATGATGGCCTGGAATGTCAGCGGGCTTTCGCACAACCCGGCGATCATGGCTTCGCGGCCGGCCTCGATGCGCTTGGCGATCGCGATTTCGCCTTCGCGCGACAGCAGTTCGACGGAGCCCATCTCGCGCAAATACATGCGCACGGGGTCGTCGGTGCGTTCCGCCGGTTCGGCCTTGGTTTCGGCCTTGATCAGCGGGTTCTGAGCGACAAGCGAACGGCTTTCCTCGTCGTCCGCCGGCTCATCGGGGCCATCGGCTTGATCTTCGGCATCTTCGTTTTCAACGACGTTGATGCCCATGTCAGACAGCGTCGCGTACAGGTCTTCGATCTGATCGCTTGAGACTTCTTCCGACGGCAGCACGGCGTTCAACTGGTCAAGTGTGACGTAGCCCTTGGCCTTGGCGCTTTTCAGCAGTTTCTTGACGGCCTGATCGGAGAGGTCGAGTAGCGGGCTGTCGCGCTCGGGCGCTTCAGCGGCGGCTGGACCCACTTGCTCCTCGGACTTCTGTGCTGCTTGCTGTGCGCGTGCCATCCGCTCATCCTTACGTTTCAATGCCCCTACCCTATGGGGGTAGAAAGCGTGTTTCGGGGCTGCACCCCTCAGCTGAGGGGAGGTACCGGGCCGAAGGCCGGCGGCACCCAGCTGTGCAGCGCTAAAAAAAAGTCGCTCAACCCGCGCGTTTGACCGGCGGCACCGGCGTCTCGGCAGGTCTCGTGTCGTTCAGATCCATCTGGTCCAATGCGCTGACGTGCGCGATCTGCCGCTTGATCTCAAGCAGACGCGCCTCGGCTTCTTCAGTGCACTCGCGAAACCACGCCTCTTCTGCCGCCTTGAGCAAGCGCTCAAGACTGTCCTGGCGCTCATGCAGCGCGAGAACATGGTTCCAGCCGGTTTCGACTTCGGTGGCGGACGCCTCAGGTTCGGCAAAACGGTCGCTTGTGTGCGTCATCGTTCTTGCGATGAGGTCCACCACCTTCGAGACCCCCGTTTTGGTCAATTGGGAGTGTAGGGTTGCTGTGTCAAGGGAATTCGTCGTCGCGTGCAGCGACAGGATCTCGTCGCGCAGTGCGCTCAGCGCCCGCGACGTGAACGTCAGCTCTGCAACCCGTTCGCTTTCTTGCTC
>JANNSR010000056.1:0-7333 GCA_031402935.1 Hyphomicrobium sp.
CCTGCAAGCTATCGGCCTGAAAGTGGGCATCGTCGATGCCGACATCTACGGTCCCTCGCAGCCGCGCCTGCTCGGCATTTCCGGCAAGCCGCAGGTTGCCCACGGCAAGGTCATCAAGCCGATGGAAGGCTGGGGCCTCAAGGTCATGTCGATGGGCTTTCTCGTCGACGAAGGCACACCCGTCGTCTGGCGCGGACCCATGGTCGTCTCGGCGCTCAGCCAAATGCTGCGCGAAACCGATTGGGCCGGATCGACGGGCGATCTCGACGTGCTCGTCGTCGATATGCCGCCCGGCACCGGCGACATCCAGCTCTCGATTTCGCAAACCGTGCCGCTGTCAGGCGCCGTCATCGTTTCGACACCGCAAGACCTCGCGTTGATCGATGCCCGCAAAGGCATCGGCATGTTCAAGCGTGTCGAGGTTCCGATCCTCGGCATCGTGGAAAACATGAGCTACTTCCTGTGCCCGAGTTGCGGCACGCGTTCCGACATCTTCGGCCACGGCGGCGCCCGCGACGAAGCCTCAAAGCTCGACGTGCCGTTCCTCGGCGAAGTGCCGTTGCACATGGACATCCGCGAGACGTCGGACAGCGGCCGCCCCGTCACCGTCACCGCGCCCGAAAGCGTCCATGCCGGCATCTTCCGCGAGCTGGCCGCGAAAGTCTGGACCGAAGTCGAGCGCGCCAAAGGCACGTTGACGCCGCCGCCCGTTCTCGATGTCAGCGGCGACGGCAAAACCCTCAAAGCCGCTTTCCCGGATGGACGCACATTCGATCTTTCAGCCGAAATGCTGCGCGTCATGAGCCCGTCGGCCGAAGTGCAGGGCCACTCGGCGGCGCAGCGCATTACCGTGCCGCGCAAGAAGCACGTCAAGATCACGGATTTGAAACCAGTCGGCAATTACGCCACGCGCATTCAATTCGACGACGGTCACAACACCGGCCTCTTTACGTGGGGCTACCTGCATCTGCTCGGCCGCGAAAAAGATCAGCGCTGGGGCCAGTACCTCGAAGAACTCGCAGCGAAGGGGCTGACGAGGGAATAGCGATGACTATATCTGCGGCAAACGAGCTCCGCGATTGTGACGTTTTTGAAAGCACGGCGCTGCTGGCTGGCGTTTCAGAAGATGAGTGGCGTAGTCTTGCCAGCAAGCTACCTGAGTGGCCAGAGCGGCACGCCTTGCTCAGAGAACTTTTGAAACTTGCCGGTCGCTCACCAACGATACTGTTCTGCTACGGTGATCAGGTTTTGCTTCAGTATGAAGGCGTGATTTCATTTAAATGGAGTCCTCTGAGGGTTCGAAACTCAACGGAACCTATTCGCGGCAAGAACGAGGTCGTTGATCCATCAGCGAGGCTTTCTGCAGAATCGTTGCGCGATATTTGTGTGATGATCGAGGCGCTCGTCTACAAATGCGTGCATCTTCGGCTTAAAGGTCAATCGAAAAACTACGGACAGCTAAACGATACGTACGAAAGCCGTCTTGGCCAACTTGTGGCAGCGCATTTGCTCACCTCCGATGAACAAAAACTTGCTATGGAGCTGTATGAAACGAGATGTCAATTCGCGCATTCCTTAAGGTCAATCGACGAGTTGATTTACAAGTCTCTCCCACTCAAGGAACGGTGGGGGAGTAGCGGCACAATGCGAACGCGCGAGTTGAAGCGTTACTTTCTCAACGATGCTTTTCGTTTCAGCGAGACGCTTTTGCGAGTTTTCAAACCTGTTCAAGCACAGCAAATAGACGGAGATCGATTTCGAGCCGAACTTCTTAGGTCGGTAGCACTTCAGAAATAGTAGCCGAGGTTGGCAAGGCTACTCGGAGGCAAACTGTTCCATTAGTGAGGGTATTTACTAGACAAACTGCCCGGCAGGCCGCAAAAGCGGCGCTCCGAATCCAAGTAATTTCCGAGAGCCTCCCGTGTCCGCAAAGACCTCCGTCACGACAACCCTCATCCCCGCCGAATGGGCGCTGCAAAAGTGCGTTTGGACGGCATGGCCAGCGTCGCTTGACGAGTGGGGCGGCGATCTCGATAGCCCCCGCCGCGATGTAACCGCGCTCATTCACGCGCTCGCGCCTACCAACAATGTCCATCTCCTCGTCAATGGCGCAGAAGCGGAATCGTCGGCCCGCACCGCCGTCGGCAGCCATGCCGAAATCATCGCTGCCAAGTACGGCGACATCTGGCTGCGCGACACAGGCCCCATATTCGCGAAGGCTTCCGGCAAGCCCGTCGCACTCCGCTTCAAAACCAACAGTTGGGGCGGCAAGTACGACCTTCCCGACGACGCAACCGTCGGCGATGATATCGCGGGCCACGCCGCAACACCCGTCCGCGCCTTTGACTTCGTGCTCGAAGGCGGCGCCGTCGATCACGACGGCCAAGGCACCGTGCTGACAACCGCGCAAACGCTTCTGAATCCCAACCGCAACGGCTGGACCCGCGCCGCCGCCGAAGCCGCGCTCGCTGACGCCCTCGGCGCCAAAAAAGTCATCTGGATCGACGAAGGCCTGCTGAACGATCACACCGACGGCCACGTCGACAACATCGCCCGCTTTGTCGCGCCCGGGCAGGTCGTCTGCCAGGCCCCCGCCGGACCCGACGACCCGAACGCGGCGACGTTAGATGCTATCGCCCGCACGCTCGAAGCAGCAACCGACGCGACGGGTGCCAAACTCACCGTCCACCGCATCCCGGGCGCCGGCCGCTACGTCAATCGCCTCGGCGAAATTTCGCCAGCCTCCCACATGAACTTCCTAATCGCCAACGGCGTCGTCGTTGTTCCCGTCTACGGCACGCCAACAGAAGGCGCAGCGCTCAAAGCCTTGCAGGCCGTGTTCCCGAACCGCAATGTCGTGGGCGTCTCGTCGCGCGGGCTCTTGGGCTGCGGCAAAATCGGCGGCGGTTCGTTCCATTGCATCACGCAGCAGGAGCCGCTCTGATGGCCAACGCCAAGACGAAGCGCAGCGTCACGGTCGCGGCCCTGCAGACGTCGTACGGCCCCGACATGAAGGCCAACATCGCCAAGACCACCGCGCTCGTCCGCGACGCTGCCAAAAAAGGCGCCCGCATCATCCTGCCGTCGGAGTTGTTCCAAGGCATCTACTTCTGCACGCGGCAAGACCCGAAGTGGTTCGAGACGGCGTTCCCCGCGCGCGACCACCCCTGCGTCATCGCACTCGCCAAGATCGCCAAGGAATTGAAAGTCGTCATCCCGATTTCGTTTTTCGAGAAGGACGGCCCGCGCCATTACAACTCGGTCGCGATCGCGGATGCCGACGGCGAAATCCTCGGCGTTTACCGCAAGAGCCACATCCCCGACGGCCCCGGCTATCAGGAGAAGTATTATTTCCGGCCCGGCGACACCGGCTTCAAAACCTGGCGCACCATACACGGCCACATCGGCGTCGGCATTTGCTGGGACCAGTGGTACCCCGAGTGCGCGCGCGCCATGGTACTCGACGGCGCCGAGATCCTGTTCTACCCGACAGCCATCGGCTCCGAGCCCTATGACAAATCACTCGACACCCATAAGCAATGGCAGCGCGCCATGCAGGGCCATGCCGTGTCCAACGCCGTACCCGTCATCGCCGCCAACCGCATTGGCCTGGAGGACAACGACGGTGTGAAGCAGAAATTCTACGGTCACTCCTTCATTGCCGACCATCGCGGCGACCTCGTCGCTGAGCTCGGCGCGAAAGACGAGGGCGCGATCCTGCACACCTTCGACCTCACAGAAATCGCCAGCTACCGCGCTGACTGGGGCTTCTTCCGCGACCGCCGCACCGACCTTTATGTGAAGAGCATTATTTGAAGGCGCGGCCCCCGGAACCAACTCGCCGCTCCTGCGTTCGCCCCCCATCGTGCAACTGCTTGCCGCTGGGAGTCCCGTCATGAAAATCAACAATCTGGAAGATCTGTTCGTCCACACGCTGGAAGACGTTTATTACGCCGAATCCAAACTGTTGAAAGCCCTCCCAAAGATGGCCAAGGCTGCCGATTCCCCGGCGCTTGCCAAAGCGTTCACGGGGCATCTCGAAGAAACCAAGGAGCACGTTGCGCGCCTGGAACAAGTTTTCAAAATGCTCGGCAAAAAGCCGAAAGCCACCGAATGCCCCGCCATCAAGGGCATCCTCGAAGAGGGCGACGAGTTGATGACCGAGATCAAGGACGCCGACACGCGCGATGCGGCGATCATTGGCGCCGCTCAGGCCGTCGAGCACTACGAGATCACGCGCTACGGCACGCTGATCTCGTGGGCAAAAATGCTCGGCCACAAAGACGCGGCCGCCGTGCTCGAAAAGACATTGAAAGAAGAATACGGCGCTGACGCAAAGCTGACCAAGCTGGCTGAAAGCAAACTCAACAAAGAAGCGGCGTAAGCGGCCTTCCGAAAAAGATCCAGGGTGAAATTTGATCTGCGACATGCCGGCGTGTCTTCGGGCGCGCCGGTGTTGCGCGTTAACATGGTTTGTGTCCGCAGCGTTAGGTCTGCTGCCTGGACGCGATCCGTGTGCTAACACGCCCCATGACCTCCGCCCTCCGCCGCAATCTGATCCCGCTCATCGTCGCAACCGCGCTGTTCATGGAAAACCTGGACGCGACCGTGCTCGCGACCTCGCTTCCCGCGATCGCCAAGGACCTCGGCGCCAATCCGATCCACCTCAAACTCGCGCTCACGACCTACCTGCTCGCGCTCGCGGTCTTTATTCCCGCGTCGGGCTGGATGGCCGACCGCTATGGCGCCAAAAACATCTTCCGGGCCGCCATGGCCGTGTTCGCGGCCGGCTCCATCGCCTGCGCGCTCTCAACAGGCCTGTGGTCGCTGGTGGGTGCCCGCATCCTGCAAGGTATCGGCGGTGCCATGATGGCGCCCGTCGGCCGCTTGATCGTGCTGAGGACCATCCCGAAATCGGAAGTCATCGGCGCCATCGCTTGGCTGACGATCCCGGCCCTTGTCGGCCCCGTGCTCGGTCCCCCTCTCGGCGGTTTCATCACCACCTACTTCGACTGGCGCTGGATTTTCTGGATCAACATCCCTGTCGCCATCCTCGGCATGGCGCTGATCACGCGCTTCATCCCCGACGTCCGCGAAGAGGTGACCGGCGGCTTCGACCTGACCGGATTCCTGCTCGTCGGGCCGGGCCTCTCCATGTTTCTAACCGGCGTGACGCTGATGGGCCTCGATCTCGTCTCGCACCAAACGGTCGTCGCGATCACGCTCGCAGGCGCGGCGCTGCTGATCGGTTATGTGTTCTATGCGCTGCGGGCTCAAGCCCCGCTGATCGATTTACGCCTCTTGAAACTGCCGACGTTCCGCGCTGCCGTTCTCGGCGGCTTTTTGTTTCGTGCTGGCCTTGGCGCCGCGCCGTTCCTGCTGCCACTGCTGTTCCAGTACGGCTTCGGCATGACGCCGTTCCAATCGGGCATGATGACGTTCGCGACCGGCGTCGGCGCCATGTTCATGAAAACGCAGGCAGCGAACATCTTGCGCCGCTGGGGCTACAAGCGCGTGCTGATCGTCAACGCGATTATCTCGGCGCTGTTTGCTGCCATTCCAGCCTTTTACACCAGCGCCACCCCAACGCTGCTGATCACCGGTCTGTTTCTCATCGGCGGTCTGTCGCGCTCGCTGCAATTCACCAGCATCAACACGCTGGCCTACGCCGACGTGCCGCCCGAGCGGCTAAGCCGGGCGACGAGCTTTGCCGCCGTGGGTCAAGAACTCTCGGGCTCCGTCGGCGTCACGGTTGCAGCACTCGGTCTTGAATTCATGCAGCGGCTGCAAGGCGGCGTCGCCATCGACCCAGTGCACTTCCCACCGGTGTTTCTGCTGATCGCGTTCCTGTCGGCGTGCTCGGCGCTGATTTTTTGGCGATTGCCGGAAGACGCCGGCAGCGCGCTGCTGGTCACAAAATCGCCAGCCGAAAAAGAAGCCGAAAAAGATGCCGAAAAAGAAACCGCCAAGGCAACGGCAGATGCCGGGCAGGGGCATATTTGAACGGCGCGGGTGAAGCCCTTACAGCGCGAGCACCAGCCGCAGGCGGAGATCAATGTCATCCATGAGCGCATCCGGCACGCGCCCAATTCGTTCGACCAGTACGCGCTTGTTGGTCACACCAACTTGGTTCACGATCGCCACGGACGCAGCCGCCAGCCCGGTTCCGCGCCGTGGCAGGCGAACGCTCGTATCGAAATGTTCTCGCGATAAGTTTCCGGTGACCGGCACAGTCAGCACGGTTTTCAGTGCGCTCGCATTGATGGTGTTCGAAGAAACAATGATGGCAGGGCGCCCGTAGCCTGGCTCTGAGCCGATAGGGTCGCCGAAAGCCGCCCACCATATTTCCCCGCGCCTCACCTTTTGCGCCCACCGTTGGGCTTTGTCTTGTTGAAACCGAACGCTGCCGCCTGGCTCGATTCGATCCAATCTGCTTCGTCGTCGGCGGGGTCGCCGTACTTGGCAATTGCCTCATTGATCCGCTTTGTAATCGCGTCGTCGTCGCGATGCTTGATCAGCCTTTCCAATGCAGTCTGATACAACTTGCTGCGCGTGACCCCGCGGCGCTTGGCTTCGCGCTCGGCTTCCTTGAACAGTTTGTCGGGCAGTGAGATCGCTGTTTTCATACCAGAAGTATAACTGGAGTTATACCGCACTGCAAGCACTTGCTCGCCAAATGCGAACGCCCGAGGTTGCCCCCGGGCGTTCAATTCTCAATCAAGCGAACGCGCGCAGGAGCGACTACGCCGCCTTGCGCTGCGCCTTCGTCCGCGGCTTCACTTGCGCCCGCACAGCCGGCAAGAACACGACGTCGGAATGCCGCGTCTTCTGGATCACGGCTTCGCGTGCCCCGAAGGCGTCCGCCAGCGCAAACAGCGCCGCATGGGAATCGAGGTGGCTGCAACCGCGCACGTCAATCGTGACCAGGCCGGTTGCCGCATTGCCGCGGAACACCAGCTGCCCGGTCGACAGTTCCGCCGTGCCCGACAGCGATGTGCTGCCCGCAACGCGGTTGACGCTGACGCTATGCACCGGCTTGCCGAGGTCCGACAAAGCCAGTTTCAGCGCGCGTTCTGCCGTCTTGGCGTCGGTCAGACGCCCGCAGCCGTGCAGATCGATAAAAAGATGCCGTCTCGTGGACCCGATTTCGTTACGCGCAAGTTCCTCAACGGAAACATCGCAAGCAACGGACGCAACATCGTGAACGTGATCTTCCTTTTGGGCGGTGCTTGAACGAGTCAAGTCCATCCCCAATTGGAAGAGGGTGTCATTAAAGGCCATGTGACCCTCCCCAACCAGTAGACAGTTTTGACTCGCCCGCTCCTTACCTCAT
>JANNSR010000057.1:0-4382 GCA_031402935.1 Hyphomicrobium sp.
ATGAGGTAAGGAGCGGGCGAGTCAAAACTGTCTACTGGTTGGGGAGGGTCACATGGCCTTTAATGACACCCTCTTCCAATTGGGGATGGACTTGACTCGTTCAAGCACCGCCCAAAAGGAAGATCACGTTCACGATGTTGCATGCGTTGCGTGCGATGGTTCTGCTGAGGAACTTTCGCGTAACGATACCGGGTCGACGCGACGGCACCTTTTTATCGATCTGCATGGCTGCGGGCGTCTCTCCGACGCCAAGGCGGCAGAGCGGGCGCTGAAACTGGCGTTGTCGGATCTCGGCAAAATGGTCGCGGGCGTCAGCGTCAACCGCGTTGCGGGCGGCACATCGCTATCGGGCACGGCGGACCTTTCGACCGGCCAGCTGGTGTTCCGCGGTAATGCGGCAACCGGCTTGGTCACGATCGACGTGCGCGGCTGCAGTCACCTCGATTCCCATGCGGCGCTGTTCGCGCTTGCAGATGCGTTTGGGGCCCGCGAAGCCGTCATTCAGAAGACGCGGCGTTCCGACGTCGTGTTCTTGCCGGCTGTGCGGGCGCAAGTAAAGCCTGTGAAGGCAAAGGCGGCCAAGGCGCAGCGCAAGGCGGCTTAAAGGCTTGGTTCGGTTTCGAGCCAAGTCTGCGAGATACGGAACACATGCAAAAGCCCGGAGACGATGTCTCCGGGCGTTTTTCGTTTGGTGCTTTTCGTTTGATGCTGGCGCGAGGCAGTGAGAGGGCGAGGGGTAGGGATTATCTGCTTTTGGTCCGTTGCGGCCCTCGAAGGCAACAGTCGAATCGGATAACTGCTGGCTGCCGACCATGGGAGTGAAACATGCTCTGGACGTTGTCCGCCAAGTCTCATGCTTTATTGATATTCAACAGTGTTACCATCGAGCGCGCCCGACACTTCGCTGGTTCCAGTGCGCTTGAGAGGCACTTGCGCAAATTCGGCGCGTGGCGTGACGCTAAACTAATCGCCAGACCCGCCACAGAATCAGAGGCTCACCATTGGAAACTGTCGGTTCAACATGCGAGGGTAACTGGCAGGATTCATGCGACATGGGACGGAAATAAATGTATCTGGACTGTGCCACTCTAGCCTCCGCAAGTTTGGCCAGCGATCCTGAAGGAACTATACCGCTCACCAGATCCGAGACCCTGCCCCATGCCGGATGTATCGACCGATGTGCCAATAAACGACCGAGTTGAGAGGTCTCGGCGCGGTTCATGCGACTTTGCGCGTCAGCCAAACTGTGATGAACCAGATTAATGGCGTCGAAACTAGTGGCGCAATCAAACTCAACAGCCAGTACGTATTTCCGAAGAAGTACGCGACCGCACCTGCGAGCAGACACCAGCCGACAAACCCGCCCAACGCCCCGCCCAACACCGGCAAGAGCCAATTTTTTTGATACTTTGATCGGGCCTCATCCCATCCGATGACTGCGCCAAGTGCCGGAACACCCAATATCCAAACAAGGAAAGCAAGCTGTAGCGTGGTCTCCTTGCATTCCCTGGTTCCACAATTCCCACGAGCTTCTGCAAAATCCGAGAAGAAGCACAAGCACAACACGCGTAAGATCAGTCTGACCCAAATATCAGTACATGTTCTGGCAGGCGAGCTACTCGGCATTGGCGCTCGTTGTCTGTTTAAGGTCGTCGCTAAGTGCTGCATTTTGGCACTGTAGGTTCAGAATGTCAGCTATTGGCCCAAAAGCAGAAATGTTAAGTGGGGCAACGGCGCTTGCTCTGCCCTCGTTGCTCATCCGGTAGGCTTGCGGCACGCCGGGTAAATGTCAGCCCGCGACGGAATTCCTTCTCCCTTGGGGAGAAGGTGGTCCGAAGGACCGGATGAGGGACTATAATCCCCAAATACATATCGCCAAGTTCAAGCCCCTCACCTGCCCTTCGGGCATCCTCTCCCTAAAGGAGAGGAAAGGGATGCCGAATTACAGGACTCTGAACTAGGTGCCATCGATCGGCAGCACGTCAAATATGCCCTTGGCCCGCGTCGGCGGTTGCCTTTGCGGTTTCCTTTTCGGTCCGGCCGTTGGTGACGAGAAGCGCGCTGCCGGCGTCGTTGGGCAGCCGCGCGAAGACCAACGCCGAGCACGCCGACAGGAAGGCAATCAGCAGAAACACCGGTGGGAACTGCGCCGGGTCGATGGCGCCGCCGCCCTGGAGCCGCTGCATAAATTCAAGACCGAGTGCTGCAACCGTGACGCCGACGGAGCCCGAGAGCTCCTGGCCGACGGCTGCAAAGCTCGTCGCCCGGCTTAAACGTTCGGGCGGCACGTCGGCGTAGGCCAGCGTGTTGATGCTGGTGAATTGCAGCGAGCGCGACAGGCCGCCGATCAGGAACAGACCGGTGATCAGCAGCGTCGGCGTGGCTGCGGTATAGAACGCGGGGATCGCGGCGAAGAGTGCAGAGATTATCGCGTTGACGATCAGCACGCGCTTGTAGCCCCAGCGGCGCAAGATGTTCGCTGCCTGAGTTTTCATGAACATGGCGCCGATGCCGGTTGCGAACGTCATCATGCCGGATTGGAACGGCGTCATGCCGAAGCCGTACTGGAACAGCAGCGGCAGCAGGAACGGCGCGGCGCCGAGGCCGGCACGGAACAGAAAGCCGCCGAAGACGGCGGAGCGGAACGTCGGCAATTTCAAGAGGCGTAAATCGATCAGCGGCGCTGGTGCGCGTAGGGCATAGAAAACGTAACTGATTAACAGCGCCGCGCCGCCGAGCGTAATCGCGACGACCGTTTGGTGCGAGACGAGATCGAGACCCATCAGCGTCACGCCGGTCAAGAACATCGAGAGGCCCGGCCCGACGAGCAGAAATCCGGTCAGGTCGAAGCCGCCGGACACGTCCTCGCGCACGTCGGGGATGTAGCGCGTGATCAGCGCCATGCCGAGGATGGCCACGGGGATATTGATCCAGAAGATCCATCGCCAGTCGAAGTAGGTCGTGATGAAACCGCCGAGCGGAGGGCCAAGGACGGGGCCGACGAGGGCTGGGATGGTCAGCCAGGCGATGGCGCCGATGACTTCGGATTTCGGAATAGTCCGCAACACGATCAGGCGGCCGACGGGCGCCATCATGGCCCCGCCGATACCTTGCAGGATGCGGGCACCGACCAGCGACCACAATCCCGTCGACAGCGCGCAGGCGATGGAACCGCACGCGAACACGGCCATGGCGGCGCGGAAAACGTTTTTTGCGCCATAGCGGTCGGCCATCCAGCCCGACGCCGGAATGAACACGGCAAGCGCGAGCAGGTAGGTTGTCAGCGCGAGTTTAAGGTGGATCGGGTTGGCGCCGAGATCCTTGGCGATCGCGGGCAGCGAGGTCGCGAGCACGGTCGCGTCCAGGTTTTCCATGAACAGCGCGGTCGCGACGATGAGCGGGATCAGATTGCGGCGGAGGGCGGATGTCATCGCGCGGTGTTAGCACACGGAATACGCCGAGGCAGCATCCGGCAGAATTTCGGCGATTGCGATACGACAAGCCGGCGCGTCCTGAGACGCCCCGGCTTGTCGAAAACCATTCCTTGCTTGCGATGCGCCAGGCGTTGGACGCCGGCTTACGCCGCTTCTTTGTTGAGTTTGCTTTCAGCCAGCTTGGTCAGCTTCTGATCGGCGCCGTGTTCTTCCTTCAGCGTCTTCTCGAGCACTGTGGCTGCGTCCTTGTGGCCGAGCATCTTGGCCCACGAGATCAGAGTGCCGTAGCGCGTAATCTCGTAATGCTCGACGGCTTGCGCGGCGCCAATCATGGCCGCATCACGCGTGTCGGGGTCTTTGATTTCGGTCATCAACTCGTCGCCCTCTTCGAGGATACCCTTGATGGCGGGGCATTCGGTTGCCTTCGGCTTTTTACCGAGCATTTTGAAGACTTGTTCCAGGCGCGCAACGTGCTCCTTGGTTTCTTCCAAGTGCCCGGTGAAGGCTTTGGCAAGCAGAGGTGAATCAGCGGCCTTGGCCATCTTTGGGAGGGCTTTCAGCAGTTTGGACTCGGCGAAATAGATGTCTTCCAGCGTGTGGAGGAAAAGATCATCCAGGCTCGAGATTTTCATGGCGGCATCTCCCGGTATCAAGTGGTTGTTGGTCGAGTCCGCAACGCGTCGGGCGCACAATTGTTCCACGCCATTCCTTAGGCGCGGCAATCGCATCGGGAGTGGCCACCCTCACCCCAACCCTCTCCCCGTTGCGTGCAGAAACGGGGAGAGGGGAATCAAATGATACTCTTCACATAAAGGTCCGTGCGGCGGTCGCGGAAGAAGCCCCAGTCGGCGCGGTAGCTGGCGATCTCAGCGAGATCGAAGGTGTGCAGGATCACGCCATCGTCCTTTGCTCCCAGTTCGGCGACGAGGTCGCCGCGGTGGTCGCTGA
>JANNSR010000058.1:0-3907 GCA_031402935.1 Hyphomicrobium sp.
AAGGCGATGCGGACTTCTTCCGCCAGCCACTCGTCGATGTTGACAATCGCATCGTCGAGAATGGCCGATGACGCCGCCGGCATGGCGTACAGTTCCATGGTCGGAAACTGCAGCTCGGCCAGAACGGGGGTATTGGTCTGCGGCCGCGCCGCCGTTTCCGCCACCCACCCTGAGTCAGCGCCACTGGTCGCAAACGGCCGCTTGTATATCGAGCCGGAAACCGTGCGGATACCGGCAATGTTGCGGATCGGCGAAATCGCCTTCAGCAACCGATTGACGGTTGCTTCGGTTTCAGCCGGCACGAGATAACCGCCGTCCTGACCCGAGCCGACCGACAACGCCTTCTCTTCGAGCTTCGCCAAGCGCCGCGTATCGCCGCCGCGCATGTAACCGTCGAACGCCGCCTTATGTTCGGGCGAACGCACTGCGTCGATCCCGCCGCCAAGCGATGGCCGCATCGCTTTCAGCGCCAGGCCGTCGGCCAAGCGCTTGGTGGTGTCGAGCGTTTCCTCGATGCGTGCGAGTTTTTCATTCGTCACAGCATCAGATGCGCCGCGCCGCTCGATTTCAGTGAGACGCTGGTCGTTGCTATCCTTGAAGGCGTCGAATGCCTCGAGGAATTCATCGAACGCGCGCGCGGTGTCGCCGCCCGCACTCTTCGTTTCAAGCGTGGTCGTGGTTGTCATGTGGTTGTCCTTGGTTGAATCCCCTCTCCCCATTCCTGCACTCAATGGGGAGAGGGCTAGGGTGAGGGGCGGCCGCTTGCTCTGAGCTTGTTGCCGCCCCTCACCCCAACCCTCTCTCACGTCGAAGGACGGGGAGAGGGAGATGCGATTGCCTAATGCCTATTGCCTGTTGCCATCATCCGCTGCGCCGCCGCCCGGAAGCGGGAGCTTAGCGCCGCGTCGTCGTCAAACCCTAAGCCCGCATCCCGCAGAGCCTTGAGGCCTTCAAAGCCCGAGCGCAAAACCGCGCGGGCCTCCATGCGCGTCAGCCCAGCATCCCGCGTGAGCCAGCGTTCAAAATCGCGTGCGGTCGGAACCGTACAAGCGAACGGCCGCGCCTTGACCGCCGCCACCCGCGCACCGGGCAGCATCGGAAACGTCACGACCGAAATCTCCCACAAATCCACTTTCTCCAAGCGGCGGCCGCTAGCGCGTCCATCGCGCTTCGCCTTCACCGCCTTGAAGCCGATCGACAGTCCGTCCAGCGCGCCGGCCCGCATCAAGGCCAAAACTTCGCGTGCCCGCGCCACCGCCGTCATCAAGCGGCCGCGCACATAAAGCCCGCGCGCATCCTCGCGGATCTCGTCCCACACGCCGATGGGTTCTGCCGGATCGTGCTGGAACAGCATCTTCACGCGCCCCGCGCCGCGCGATTTCAAACTGTCACGGAACGCGCCCGGCGCGATCACATCGCCACTCAGATCCTCGCTATCGAACAGGCTCGCATAGCCCTCGAACGCGCCGTCCTCAGACACGCTTTTAAGATCGAGGGTCGTGAACGGCGTTCTGCACGCCAGCTCCAAGCGTCTGGCCGCAATTGCGTTATTCATGTCACACCTCAACATCCTTGCGCGGCACAGCCTTGCGGGCCTCCGCCAATCGGCGTTCACTGCGGCGTTGCCGTTCATTGCTTACTGGGGAGTTATTTTATGCGTCGTTCGTCAATCCTCACCGCCACCGCCGCCCTTGCGGCCGTTGCCCTTGTCCCGGCGTCGCCGGCCGAGAGCGCCTGGTGCGGCGACTCTGTCAACAATTCCGCGCACCCGAGGTGCATGCAGGTGCAAGGCATTAAACTCGCCGTCCGCGATGTTCCTCACGGACGCGTCGTTTGCCACTTCAAGCCTTGGCGCAAATTCAACACCGAGCGCAGCGCCGGGTCCGAAGACGGGCGCGTCTGGTACAGCGTCAAGCTCGCCAGCGGTAAGCGCTACTTCTCGGAGCTGCGAACCACGACGACGGGCAAAAAGGTCCTGACCATCAAGCGCTGCTAAATTTTCCCGACGATGCAGCGCGCTGTTTCGCCCTCGCGCAATCACACAATCGCAAGCGGCCGCGTCTTCGCGGCCGCTTATGATTCAAACTCACCCCCGCCATCGGAATTTTCTAAACCCGCTTTGCGGCTGCCCCGCGCGACCACTTGGAAGTCCCCTTGCGGGGAAGGCGGGGATCGACGAAGCGGAGTCGCGACCACTTGGAAGTCCCCTTGCGGGGCAAGGCGCCATCAAAACTTCACGCGCGGCTGATCGGGCGCGTACTTCGCGCCGGGCGGCCTCCCCGCGCGACCATTTGGAAGTCCCCTTGCGGGAAAGGCGGGGATCGACGCACGGGAGTCGCCCGGCGCAAACAATGACTCTTCATACCCGGCCGCAGCCCGCTTCTCATCATCCGTCAAGAACGTCGCCGCCCCGCCGCGCAGGCGGCAAAACCAATAAAGCGCCGCGCCCACAGCGCCTCACGCTCGGGCTTCAGCGCTTCGAAAGTTTGGGCGAAAACTCAGTCCATTTTCACATAGTTCGGAAAATCCGGATTAGGCCGCGCGAACCAAGGGCATTGGCTGATCAATTCAATGGGATCGTCAGGGACTGACAGCCATTCCTTGATCACCGCCTCGGCTATATCGTCGCGAGATATTCCATACCGCTGTTGACGAACCCACTCGTAACCGCTTCCGGGCTCATGCCGTACAGGCACTGCGCCAGCATCCAAGAGTGCATAGATCGCTTTTCTGACGAATTCTGTCAGCGCATCACCACTCAAGCCGAAATTGCCCTGGCCTCCCGGTACGATTTGCCAGATCCCGACGGCATCAATATCAAGTTCTCCTGGATATTGTGCGATCACGAGACCCAAGGGCTCGCCGGTTGTCCTGTGTCTTGGTTCCGATATCATTTGTGGTGCACCTTGTAGCCGTTTTCTAACAACGCGCGATCAAGTGATTTGACAACATCAAGTGTTTCGCCACTGCCAGAGCTATTTCGAACCCCGACGATACTTCCATCAGACCGACGATACCATTTTCCAATATAGTTCGGAGAAGATGGAACTTCGACTGCTCCATCCAAGATATCGGACTTGAGTTTTTCGAATTCTTGTTTCGTTACCGTACGAATTTCTGAGCCCGCACTGCCACTCCGAATGCCCGCCTCTTTGCCACCAGGTTTTAGAAGTTCCTCGAGTTTCTGCTTCGAAGGTTTCACTTTCATCAATTGGCGTCCAGCGTTCAATAGAAGACCACGGACGGGCTTCGACATCGCTAGTTGGTCATTGCTACCCCCACTCCCACCACCCGCCCACTGCCCGCCATCGGAATTTCCTGCCGGAACGCGCGGCTGACCGGGAGAGTATTTGCGTGAGCGCAAAAATTCCGACTTCTCCCCATACCCCGCCGCAGCCCGCTTTTCGTCGTCCGTCAGGAACGTCGCCGCGTTGAGCCGCGCCCACAGCGCTTCGCGCTCCGGCGTAAACGCTTCGACCTGATCCAAGTCAGCCCTGAACTCGAGTCTCTCTTTGGCGCCCGGCGACTCTCCTTCGTCGAGCCTGCCGCCGAAAGCGGACGTGGGAGCTACGGGACCAAGCCACAAACTCAACGCCCGCGCCGTTCTATTCACCAGCGGCAGCACCGTCTGGCGCCAGAAGGCGCGCTGTGCCTCGGCGTAATTCGAATACGTGTTGTCGCCGGGAATTCCCAAAAGCTGCGGCGGCACACCCAGCGCCAGCGCAATCTCCCGCGCCGCCGAATTCTTCGCCTCGATGAAATCCATATCCTTCGGCGACAAAGAGAGCGGCTTCCAATCCAAGCCGCCTTCGAGCAGAAGCGGACGGCCCGCATGTTTCGCGCCCTGATACGTCGTCTCAAGCTCAGACTTTAACCGCGCGAACTGCTCGTCCGTCATCTGGCCGTT
>JANNSR010000059.1:0-12160 GCA_031402935.1 Hyphomicrobium sp.
CACGGAGTAGTAGTCCAAATTACCACGCAACTGTCTTGCAGCACGTCAGTTGGCAGTTCCATACCCCGCTTCGAGCGAATACCCACCACGGGAAATTTCACATAGACTGCATCGCTCGTATAATCCTGATATTCAACTTCCGCCTCGGCCAGCGCTGTCTTTTCGACAACGCTCCACATCACGGGCTTTGAGCCGCGATAGAGCTGGCCGCTCGCCGCGAATTTCAGCAGTTCCTTGGCGATCAAAGCCTCGGCCTTGAAATCCATGGTGAGGTAGGGGTTGCCCCAATCACCCGTCACGCCAAGGCGCTTGAACTCCTCGCGCTGCACATCAATCCAATGCTCGGCAAAGGCCCGGCACTCTTTGCGAAACTCGTTGATCGGCACCGCATCCTTGTTCTTGCCCTTGGCGCGGTAATCCTCCTCGACCTTCCATTCAATCGGCAGGCCGTGGCAGTCCCAGCCCGGCACGTAGTTGCTGTCGTGGCCGAGCATCTGCTGCGACTTGACGACGAGGTCTTTCAAAATTTTATTCAGCGCATGCCCGATGTGGATGTTGCCGTTGGCGTACGGCGGCCCATCGTGCAGCACGAATTTGGTGCGCCCCTTCGATTGCGCCCGCAGTTTTTCGTAAAGCCCGATCTCGTTCCAGCGCTTCAAGAGCTTCGGCTCGAGGTCAGGCAGGCCTGCGCGCATCGGAAACTCCGTCTGCGGCAAGAATAGCGTCTCGCTCCAGTCGCGGCCTTCCGGTTTCGCCGACGCGCTCGGGTCCTTCGACATTCGGTCTGGTCTTTCAGTTCTCGATCAAATCAGACGCGCTTCTAGCAAGGGGGACCACAGGTGTCATCCCGGGCTTTATGCCCGGGATCCATTGGGCCGCAAATGCGAAGCCCAAAATCGAACACTAGGTTTCACCACAAGACAGTGGCACCATGGATTTCGGGGACGAGCCCCGGGATGACATGCGGAGGGTTACCCCGACACCAATATCCCCCGCGCGCGGCCCACATCCTCATGCATCTGCGCCACCAGCTCGTCCGCCGAATGGAACTTGCGGTCTGCCCGAATGAAGTCGACGAACTCGACCTCCATGTCGTGGCCATAGAGATCGCCGTCGAAGTCGAACAGGAACACTTCCAGTACCGGCATGCCGTCATCAAACGTCGGCCGCGTGCCGAGATAGGCTGCTGCATCGAGCGCCGCGCCATCGACGTGAGCGCGCACCGCGTAAATGCCGTGCCCGAGACCAGTGCCCTTCGGCATCGGCACGTTGGCCGTCGGGTAGCCGAGCCCGGTGCCGCGCTTTGCGCCGCCGACGATTTTACCGGCAACGCGCCAGTTGTCGCCGAGCATGCGGGCTGCACCGCGCACGTCGCCCTGCGCCAAATGCAAGCGCACCGAGGACGACGAGAACACTTCACCCGCCTCTGCCATCGGCGGCAAAATGGTGACGCCGAAGCCGAGTTGCTCTCCGGCATGCACCATCAGCTCAGGCGTACCGCCGCGCTTGTGGCCGAAATAAAAATCGTAGCCGATGACGACGTGCGCGACGCCAAGGCCCGCAACCAGCACGCGCTCGATAAATTCTTCAGCCTTCAGCATCGCAAGATGCTGATCGAAGTGCTGCACGAACGCGACCTTCAGCCCGAGCTTTTCGAACAGCGCCAGTTTTCGTTTCAGCGGCGTCAGGCGGAAGTGCTGCTCGTCCGGCTGGAAGTATTCGCGCGGATGCGGTTCGAACACCATGGCACCGGAAGCACGCCCCAGCGTTTTGCCCTTGACGACGGCTTCACCGATCAGCGCTCTGTGGCCGCGATGCACGCCGTCGAAATTGCCGATGGCGACGACGGCGGCGCGGGCCGTGATCGGAACATGACTGTGGCCGTGGACGACTTGCATGGGCGCTTGTGGATCCCAATCAGCTGGCCGGCGACGGCGGCCGGCTCGACGAAGGAGAGTCGCCGTCGCCCAGCATCAAGGACGCCCCGGAACCATCAGCACGGCTTCACCCGTCAGCACCGGCTTACCCGCAACCGTGCAGGTGCAGTCGAACTTGGCGCGGCGCTTTTCCGGGATCAGCTCGATCAAGCGCACGAGGCTCTCGACGCGGTCGTCGATCTTGACCGGGCCTTTGAAGTTCAGTGTCTGCGAGATGTAGATCGCGCCGGGGCCGGGCAGCTTCATGCCGAACAGCGCCGAGATGTAACCGGCCGACAGGATGCCGTGGGCAATGCGTTCCTTGAAAATGGTTTGGGCGGCATAGTCGCGATCGAGGTGCAGCGGGTTGTAGTCACCTGACAGCGCCGCATAGGCGACTATATCGGCCTCCGTTACGATGCGCGACATCGAGGCTTCCTGGCCTAATTGCAGATCCTCGAAGTATTTCGTCCGGCCGGCTGTCGCGAGCATGCGTTGGTCCTTGGATTTGTCTGCGACGAACCCAGCGTGCTGGGTTGTGGCGGAGCGAGACTAGCCGCGTGGCGGAGGCGCCGCAATAAGTCCGTCGCGCCGTGCTCCTGCGGCCTCTTCGCGCCCCGAAAAGCCCAATTCCCGGTTGCTTCAACGCCGCAATACAGGCTATAAGACGCTATTCCTGATTTTAAGCACTCACATAACTTTCGTCGGCTCTGCCGCGAAAGACCGGAGAAGAACAGCCCATGAGCGACCGCCGCCCCCTGATGCCGAAGGCCACCGCCGTCTGGCTGGTCGAGCACACGAGCCTCGCGTTCGACCAAATCGCCGAGTTCTGCGGCCTGCATCCGCTCGAGGTCAAAGGCATCGCCGACGGCGACGTCGCCCAAGGCATCAAGGGCATGGACCCGGTCACCAACGGCCAGCTGACGCGCGAAGAAATCGCCCGCGCCGAAAAGGATGCCGGTCACAAGCTCCACCTCGCCGAAAGCAAGGTTGAAATTCCGCAGGTCGCGCAGACACGTAAGGGTCCGCGCTATACACCCGTTTCGCGCCGCCACGACCGCCCCAACGCCGTCCTGTGGTTGTTGCGTAATCACGCCGAACTGAAAGACAGTCAGTTGATGCGCCTCGTCGGCACCACCAAGCCGACGATCACGCAAATCCGCGACCGCACGCATTGGAACTCGGCGCAGTTGACGCCGCAGGACCCGGTGACGCTGGGCTTGTGTTCGCAGATCGACCTCGACGCCGAAGTTCAAAAAGCCGCCCGCCGCCTCGACCGCGATAAGAAGGAATCGACGAAGGGCCAGGAAAAGGCCGGCACGCTTCTGCCAGCCGCTGAAACGACAGCGCCATCGACGACAACGGCCGAGATTCTTGCGCCCAAAGTGGCTGATGATAAGCCGGAAGAGACGCCGCAGCAGGAACAGGCGCGCGTGCTTGCCAAGCTCAAGGGCATGTCAGGTCCGAAGGACGACGACGCGCCAGCGGGCGGCGAATAGCCGCTACGCCGCCAGAGGCGTCTCGTCAAATAGCCGCCGGGTTAAAGCGCGCCAGTCAACCGCCCGCGCCGCCAGCATGACGTAGAGCGCCAGCATAACGATTTCCGTCAATGGCAGACCATTGGCTTGGACCAGGAACGTCAGCGGGAACGGCAGCAACCAAAGGCTAGCGAATAGCCCAAGCTCAAGGTGAGGCGCCGCGTCGGGGCGCGTGCTGAAATACCAAACCAGTGCCGCCAGCGGCACGGCGAGATCGTGGCCCAACGAATACGGCACGACCAAAATCGACCCCAGCGCCAGGATCGCGACCTTCAGCGGCCATTCGGCTTTGCCGCGCGCCACCAGCACCGTCACAGCGACGATTGCCGCTGAGGCTATCCACTGCCCGATCAGCGCACCCTTCACAGGCACGCCGAGCGCCCACAGCGCCGCGTAGGGCGTCGTCATGTGGATGGCGTAAAAATCGTTCATGGCGAGGATGTACGACCACTGCAGCGCCGTCGTATCGAAGACGTAGGCGTGCCATGGCGCGAACCCGAACAGCGCGGCGCTAAACGCGAACAGTGCAAGCGCCGTCGCAGTTGCCGCAAAAATCGCCCGCCACGACCCAAGCGCGAGCAAGAAGACAGGGATCAGAACGCCAAGCTGCGGCTTCATCGTGATCAGTCCGATCAGCACGCCGGCAAGGACGGGCCGGGTTGGCAGCACGCGCATGGCGCCAACGAACAACAGCGTCATGATCAACGCGATCTGCCCGAAGACAAGATTGGAGATCACAACCGGCGATGCGATCAGCACGGCGATGAGCGGTACATCCTCACGCGCCGGATATCGCCCGAGCGCTGCGGCGACAAACGCCGCAACGCCAAGTGCGGCCCATAGCGCGTACGCCCCGAGGAACGGCAGCGCCGCAAATGGCGTCAGCCACGGTAGCAGGCTCGGCGGATAGGAGAGGTTGGTGAAAATCGACGCCGGCGCGAACCAGGATTTGAGCAGCGCCTTGTAGGCGGCGGGATCGTAGCCCTGCGCCACGAGGCCATCGAGCACTAGCCGCCCGGCCGACCAGAAATTGACGAAGTCGAGCCCAAAGTGCACGCCGGTCGGGCCGACGCCATCGGCATTGGGCATCATCAGCGCACGCCACGTGACAATGGCCAGCGGCAACGCCGCCAGCCCCGCTAAAGCCAAAGCCCAAAGATCGCGCCGGCGCATGTACCTACACTCGGAAACCCCATCTGAGGCTATCGCGTCAGGGTAACCGAAGCATGAAGCCGCGCGGCGCTTGCGCCCATCACGACCAAAGACCAGCGCCCTTTCGCACTCCGCCGTTGCTGGCCAAGGCCTCATTCGCTAGCGTCGGGGTCTAAGTTTTGGCGCAGAGAAACGAGCCCGCGTGATGTCAGCGAACCACTTCGAGCAGAATCTTCCGAAAACCCCTGCCAACTACCAGCCATTGACGCCGCTGTCGTTTCTGGAGCGCACGGCAGCCCTGTCGCCGGACCACACGGCCATCATCCACGGCACGGCGCGCATCACATACGGCGAATTTTATGCCCGCGCCCGCCGTCTCGGCTCGGCGCTGGCCATGCGCTACATCGGCCCCGGCGACACCGTGTCGGTCATGCTCGCCAATACGCCGCCGATGCTGGAAGCGCACTTCGGCGTCGCCATGACGGGCGCGGTTCTACACACCATCAACACCCGGCTCGACGCGGCGATCATCGCCTTCCAGCTCGACCACGCCAACACCAAGGTACTGATCACCGACCGCGAGTTTTCGGCGACGATGAAAGCGGCGCTGGCCCAATGCAAAGTCAAGCCGATGATCATCGACTACAACGACCCCGAGTTCCTGCAGACGGGCGAGGCGCTGTCGTATGACGACTATGAGGCCTTCATCGCCCGCGGCGACCCGAACTTCACATGGCGCTGGCCAGCGGACGAGTGGGACGCGATCTCGCTGAACTACACATCCGGCACGACCGGTAATCCGAAAGGCGTCGTCTACCACCACCGCGGCGCGGCGCTGATGTGCTACGCCAATACCATCGCTACCGGCATGAGCCGAAACCCCGTGTATCTGTGGACGCTGCCGATGTTCCATTGCAACGGTTGGTGCTTCCCGTGGTCGATTACGATGGTTGGCGGCACGCACGTGTGCCTGCGGTGGGTGCGCGCCAAGGCCATGTTCGACGCCATTGTCGAACACAAGGTCACACACCTTTCAGGCGCACCGATTGTGATGTCGACGCTGCTGAACGCGACCGGCGCCGAACGCCGTGAAATCCCGCAGGTGATCGCGTTCAATCACGCCGCCGCCCCGCCGCCGGAAGCCGTGCTGTCGGCGATGACGGACGCAGGCTTCAAACTGACCCATCTTTACGGTTTGACCGAAACTTATGGCCCCGCGACCATCAACGAGTGGGATCCAAGCTGGGACGACCTGCCGAAAGCGGAACGCAACGCCAAGAAGATCCGCCAGGGTGTGCGCTACGTCGCGCTCGAAGGCCTCACCGTCATGGACCCCGAGACGATGACGCGCGTGCCAGCCGACGGCGAGACGCTGGGCGAGGTTATGTTCCGCGGCAACATCGTCATGAAGGGCTATCTGAAAAACCCCAAGGCGACGGACGAAGCCTTCCACGGCGGCTGGTTCCATTCGGGCGACCTCGGCGTGCTGCACCCGGACGGCTATATCCAGCTCAAAGACCGCTCGAAGGACATCATCATTTCGGGCGGCGAAAACATCTCATCGATCGAGGTCGAGGATGTCCTCTACAAACACCCCGCCGTCGCATTCTGTGCCGTTGTCGCAAAACCCGACGAGAAGTGGGGCGAGACGCCGTGCGCGTTCGTCGAGTTGCGGCCCGGCGCACAAGCGACCGGGGAAGAGATCCTAGAGTGGTGCCGCCAAGGGCTCGCCCGCTACAAGGTTCCGCGCCACGTCGTCTTCGCTGAGGTCCCTAAGACCTCGACTGGCAAAATCCAGAAGTACAAGCTGCGCGACATGGCGAAAGAGGCGTGAGGGACTGCGCAAGCACGCAACTTATGCGCATCGACGCCCGGCGCTCGAATGCCCAGCACGCTTAGCCGCCGGTTTCGTCCGGCTGGCAGACGCCGAGCGGATTGAGATAGGTTCCAGCCGGGCAACCGACTTTCTTCTGTTTTTTTAGCTGCTGGATGTCTTTCTGGTATTTGGCGACGCATTTGCCGTTGCGATAGGCCATATCCAACTCAATGCACGACGCCTCGGCCGATTTCTCGGCGCGTTTCTTCTTTTTCGAAACGCACACGCCATCCAGATAAACCTGGCCGACATTCCGGCAACTTTGCTCCGGCGTCGGGCCGTGATCGTCCTCGTCCTGTTTTACGACTTTGGCTTTTTTAGCTTTTTTCGGCGGGCTGCCCTGGGCATCGCGTTGCTGGTCATTCGTGATTTCGAGCCGCGCCACGCTATCGCTATCGACGGGCATGAAGATCTGCATACAATCGCCCGGAGCGTTCGTCACCATCCACGGATGCGTCAAGAAGGTTGACTGCGTCAACTCCTGCCCTGGGTCAAGCTCGGCGTATTCTTTGAGCTTGCCCTCGAAGTTCATCCAGACGATGACGCGCCGTCCGTCCGATGCATTGACGAACGTGATTTTCGTCGGCGTGTCCGAGTTTTGGGATTTCAGTTTCGGCGCTTCACTGCAGGGATATTCTTCCGGCGCGAAGGCCGCGACAGGTGAGGGCGAGGATGCGGGCGCGGGCGGCGTTGTCGCGCTATCGGTTACACCAAGCTTTTTCAGATATGCCCGCGCCAGGTCGGCGTGAAAGCCGCCAGGATAGGTCTTCAGGAAGGCCTGCCACGCGTCCGCAGTACCAAGCTCCTTGGCGCTGTCGAAGGCTTGCTTCTCAGCCGTTACGCTCGCCCCGGCAATTGTCTGCGCCACAGCTTGGCCCGTCGCCCAGCCGGCAAGCGGAAACGGCGACAGCACAACGAGCGCTACTGCCGCAGCGAAACGAAAAGCATAGTCGGAGGCGATGTACTGCATCTGTCAAACCCGCAATTGCAACGAACCGCCTGCACGCCGGCTCAGCCGGAGTGGTGACGAGGGACAGTCGTCTCCCCGGCGCGATAGAACACACGCCAAGGCTTTGGTCTGTCAAGAGATGACTTTGCGCCCGCCACACAGCACAGCCCAAAAAAGACAAAAGCCCCGCTCTGCGATCCCGTTTGAAACCGCTGGGCAGGGCCTACGACCTGTAACGTCCGAATGTAAACTTTGGCTAGTGCCGTGTCGCCCGTTTAAGGCGTTCCATCTGGTCCTTCAATTTCAGCTTCTCTTGCTTCATGCGCTGGATGTCGGAGTCGTCGGTTCCAGGACTTGAGATCGCCCGTTCGATTTGTTCGTCCAGAACCCTGTGTTTTTCTGCCAACTCCGCAAGATGAGCCGCCATCGCCATCAGTTCCTCCTTAAAAGGCTTCAGACGACAGGATGGTGACATACGTCGCGGGTCTTGTCCAACGCCCAGCGCCACAAATTTTTGCCGTTTTGATCACCATTTCCTTAACCCCGCTGGCGCCACTTTGGCTAAAATTCCTGGAAATCTTTCAGAAGTTTAGCGCCCCCGCGCTCAAGTGTTCTATTGCGTATTGCCTTGACGGCCGCAATCGACGACAACCGCCGCGAGCGGCCAATGGCGGGGCGGGTCTACTCCAATGCAGCGTCGCGACGAACGCGATCTACGCGAGGAACTGGTGAACTTGCGGGCGGAACACCGTCAGCTTGATTCCGAGATTGTGGCTCTTGAAAACAACCCCTCAGCCGACCAACTCTTGATCAAGCGGCTGAAGAAGAAAAAGCTCGTGCTCAAGGACTGCATAACGTCGATCGAGGACCGGCTGCTGCCCGATATCATCGCCTAAGTGGACATCATCGCCTGAGCGTGACGATGAGCGCGTGACCCCCGGCGGAGAACTTTAACGTAACCCGCCCATGACCTCATCCCCCGCTGTCGAAACCTGGCTGTACCCGACCGACGCCGGCCTCTACTGCGCGCCGGGCCAATTCTACATCGACCCGCATCGCGCAGTTGACCGGGCCGTCATCACCCACGGCCACAGCGACCACGCCCGCTCGGGCCACGGCGCCGTGCTCGCCACGTCTGAGACCATCGCCATCATGAAAGTGCGCTACGGCGAACAGTGCGCCGGTTCGTTTCAAACCGCTCAACTTGGCGCAACGCAAGCGATCAATGGCGTCCGCGTCTCGCTCGTTCCCGCCGGGCACATTCTCGGCTCGGCTCAAATCGTGCTCGAGTGGGCGGGCCAGCGCGCCGTCGTCTCGGGCGATTACAAGCGCAGCGCCGACCCGACGTGCGCTCCGTTCGAACGCGTCACCTGCGATGTGTTCGTAACGGAAGCGACCTTTGCGCTGCCGGTGTTCCGCCACGAACCGGCGCTCAGCGAAGTGCGAAAACTGCTCGCGTCCCTCGCAGCTGAACCTCATCGCACGCACCTGATCGGCGCCTACGGGCTTGGCAAATGCCAACGCATGATCGCGCTGCTGCGCAACTGCGGCTACGACCAGCCGATTTATCTGCACGGCGCCATGATCGCGCTCTGCGCGCTGTATGAAAATCTTGGTGTCCCCCTCGGCGATCTGCGTCCTGTCGCGGGCCAAGATCCCAAGCACATGGCCGGCGGTATCGTGCTTTGCCCGCCGTCTGCACTCGGCGACCGCTGGTCGCGCCGTTTCAATGACCCCGTCACCGTGTTCGCCAGCGGCTGGATGCGGGTCCGCGGCCGGGCCCGCCAGCGCGGCGTCGAGCTGCCGCTTGTCGTCTCCGATCACGCCGATTGGCCGGAACTCATTCAAACCATCGGCGAAACCAAGGCTGAGCAAATCTGGGTCACGCACGGCCGCGACGATGCGCTGGTGCATTACCTCGCAACGCAAGGCGTCAAGGCCCGGGCGCTCGCGCTCGTCGGCCGCGACGAGGAGGCGGAGTGACAGCGCCGGGCGGAACAACAGGCCGCAGTCTTTGTCCGTCCGGCGAGCGGCCAAGGGCTGCCGGCGCGAGCGCCGGGAGGCAAGTGTAATGCGCGCCTTCGCAGCCCTGCTCGATGGCCTCGGCAATACCCAAAGCCGCAATCGCAAAATCGCGCTGCTGACGCGCTATTTCCGCGGCACGCCCGATCCAGATCGCGGCTGGGCCCTGGCCGCGCTGACCGACGGCGTGCCGGTCAAATTGCCTCTGCGCCGCATACTCGGCGAACTGACCGCACGCTTCATCGACCCCGTTCTCTACAAGCTGTCGCGGGACTATGTCGGCGACACCGCCGAGACCGTCGCGCTGTTGTGGACGGAATGTCCCCTCTCCCCGTCCTTACGGGGAAAGGGTCAGGGTGAGGGGCGGCAACAAGCTCCGAACCAGCAGCTGCCCCTCACCCCAGCCCTCTCCCCATTCCAAGTGCAGCGGAATGGGGAGAGGGAAAGTCCATCCCTCGATTCCGTCATCTCCGCCATGCGCGACGGCACGCTAGCCGAACGCACGGAAACGCTTGGCCGCCTGCTCGACAGCCTCGACTCATCAGGCCGCTGGGCGCTGCTCAAACTCCTCGGTGGCGCGCCGCGCGTCGGCGTCTCAGCCAGGCTCGCCAAAACGGCGATCGCAGACGCCTTCGCCCGCGACGTCGCGGAGATCGAAGAACTCTGGCACGCACTCGAGCCGCCCTACGCCGATATGTTTACCTGGCTCGAAGGGACGGCGCCAAAACCCGATCTTGGATCGAAGCCGGTGTTCCGCCCGGTCATGCTCGCGCACCCTATCGAGGACGACGACTGGCCAAAGCTCAACCCCCAAGATTTCGCCGCCGAATGGAAATGGGATGGCATTCGCGTGCAGATCGCGGCGCGCTGCGGCGAGGTCAAAATGTTCTCGCGCCAGGGTGACAACATCTCGGCTGCCTTCCCTGAGATCCGCTCGGCGTTCCTTAACTGCAACTGCGTCGCCGACGGCGAACTGCTCGTCATGCGCGACGGCCAGATCGCACCCTTCAACGATTTGCAGCAGCGTCTGAACCGCAAGACCGTGACCGCCAAAATGCTGCGCGACTATCCAGCCCACGTCCGCCTTTATGATCTGCTGATCGACGGCGTGGACGATATCCGCGCGCGGCCCTTCGACGACCGCCGCGCCCGCCTCGAAGCCTGGCACGCGCCCAATGGGCCGTTGCTGACCGATCTCTCGACGCTGGTTCGGTTCGAAACCTTCGACGACCTAACCAAGCTCTGGTCCGCCGCCCGCGCCGGCGGCATCGAAGGTTTGATGCTCAAGCGCCGCAACAGCGCCTATCAAGCCGGCCGTGTGCGCGGCGAATGGTTCAAATGGAAACGCGCGGCACTAACGCTCGATTGCGTGCTGATGTACGCCCAGCGCGGCTCGGGCAAGCGCTCGTCGTTTTATTCCGACTACACGTTCGGCGTTTGGCGCACTGCCGAAGATGGCGCCCGCGACCTCGTGCCCGTCGGCAAGGCCTACTCAGGTTTTACCGACGTTGAACTGAAGCAGCTCGACAAGTGGATCCGCGATCACACGACCGAAACCTTCGGCCCCGTCCGCGCTGTGGACGTGGGCCTCGTGTTCGAGGTCGCCTTCGATTCTGTGCAAAGTTCAACCCGGCACAAGTCCGGCGTCGCCATGCGCTTTCCGCGTATCCACCGCATCCGCTGGGACAAACCGGCAGCCGAGGCGGACACGCTTGAAGCGGTGCAACGGCTCCTCGTCCCGGCTTGAGGTCTGGCGCTCAATGCCCCGGCGCCGGCGCCTTTCTAAACGGGCTGGCGGCGATCCAATAAAGGGCAGCAACCACGGCGCCCGCGACAAGCCCGACGACCGCCGCGCCCAACGCCGAGACCAGCCACGTGAAGAACCCTTGCGCCACCGGCATCGCGCCGCCAACGGCCGCAGCGGTGTCGTGCAGCACATGTTCCGGCCCACTGACACCGTAGGTGGCGAGCCCATGGATCAGGATGCCGCCGCCAACCCAAAGCATCGCGATCATGCCGATGAAGCTCAGCAATTTCAAAAACGGCGGCATGCCGAGCACGAGCGCACGGCCGACCGGCGCCGAGACCGGACCGCCCTTCTTTGCTAGATAGACGCCGAAATCATCGGCCTTCACGATGAGGGCCACAGCGCCGTAGACCAGCGCGGTTATGGCAAGACCGACGACCGCCAGCACGAAGCCGCGCGTCACCACGCCGGGCGCGGTGATGGTCGCGAGAGCAATGGCCATGATTTCAGCCGAGAGAATGAAATCGGTGCGGATGGCGCCCGCGACGCGCTGATCTTCAAGCGCATTCTGATCGCCTGCGTTGGCGCTACCTGCCGCGATCAAGCTATCGTCATGGCCGGTGACCATGTGGTGCACTTTTTCATAACCCTCAAAACACAAGTATAAGCCGCCAAGCATCAAAAGCGGCGTGATGGCGTCTGGCAAAAACGTGCTGAGCAGAAGCGCACCGGGCAAAAGGTAAAAAATTTTATTTTTGAGCGACCCAAGCGCGATGCGGCCGACGATCGGCAGCTCCCGATGTGCGGCAAGACCAGTGGCGTATCGCGGCGTCACCGCGGCATCATCGATCACCACGCCGGCGGCTTTCGATCCGGCCTTCACGGCCTGCGCCGCCACATCGTCCAAAGACGCTGCCGCGAGCTGTGCAATCGCCGCTATGTCATCCAGCAACGCCAGTA
>JANNSR010000060.1:0-6026 GCA_031402935.1 Hyphomicrobium sp.
GCCGCGAGATCGGTCTTTTCCCAGCTGAAGCCGCCGTCCTTGTCGGCGGCGCGGCCGAAGTGGCCGTAGGCCGAGGTGCGGGCGTAGATCGGCTTGTTGAGATCGAGGTGCGAGCGGATGCCGCGCGGCGTCAAATCCATGACGTTGCCCAGCGCCGTCTCGATCGCTGCTTCGTCGACTTTACCGGTGCCGTGCGTATCGACGTAGATCGACAACGGCTTGGCGACGCCGATGGCGTAGGACAGCTGGATCGTGCAGCGCTCGGCAATGCCCGACGCAACGACGTTCTTGGCGAGATAGCGCGAGGCATACGCCGCCGAGCGGTCAACCTTGGTCGGGTCTTTGCCGGAGAACGCGCCGCCGCCGTGGGGCGCCGCGCCGCCGTAGGTGTCAACGATGATCTTGCGCCCCGTGAGGCCGCAGTCGCCGTCAGGGCCGCCGATGAAAAACTTGCCGGTCGGGTTGATGTGCCAGATCGTGTCCTTGCCGATCCAGCCGTCGGGCAGCGCCTTGCGCACGAACGGCTCGATGATGTCGCGGACCTGACGCGAGGTCAGATCCTCGACGACGTGCTGGTGCGAGACGACGATTTGCGTGACGCCGACCGGCTTGCCGTTTTCGTATTGCACCGTGACCTGGCTTTTGGAGTCAGGACCAAGTTTGGTGGCGTCGCCGCTTGGCGCCTTGCGGGCGTGGGCAAGGTCCTGAAGGATCTTGTGGGCGTAATAGATCGGCGCCGGCATGAGTTCAGGCGTATCGGTGCAGGCGTAGCCGAACATGATGCCTTGATCGCCGGCGCCTTCTTCCTGGTTCGTCGGCTGCTTGGCGTCGACACCGGCGGCGATGTCGGCCGACTGGCCGTGCAGCAGAACTTCGATGTTCGTGTTGGCCCAGTGGAAACCCTCCTGAGCGTAGCCGATGTCCTTGATGGCTTTGCGGGTCAGGTCCTGGATCATTTGCACGGTGACGGCGCGGGGGCCGCGATATTCGCCGGCGATGATGACGCGGTTGGTCGTCGCCATGGTTTCGCACGCCGCCCGGATGATCCACGGATCGAGACCCTCAGCGAGGCCTTCGCGGTAGAACGCATCGACGACTTCGTCGGAGATACGATCGCAGACTTTGTCGGGGTGGCCCTCGGAAACCGACTCGCTGGTAAACTGGAAGGACTTGCGTGCCACGTTGGCCCCCGGTTGTCTGAGATGGCTATGAATGCGGATAATGAATCGGGCTTGAATTTCGCTCCGCGGATGTTCCACGGCATCACGCCTGGGCCCGCAAAAGTCGCCGGTTTGTTGCAGTCTTTACTGTGAGGGTCAAGCGCAGCGGTCTGTTCGAACCTGTGCACAAGGCAAGGCAAAACGCCGCTTCATACAACGGCCTTGGCAACGGCCTTGGCCGATGAACAGGCTTACGATTCCTCGCCCGCCAGCGAGCGCACGAGATCAACGATCGAGCGGCGGACTTTGGCATCCGTAATGCGGGCGAACGCTTTGTTCAGCTCAAGCCCATCGCGGCTGCCGAGAAACTCGACGACATAGCTTTCGCCGGGCTGTTCGGCGAACCCGGATGCGGTCACGGCACCATACGTTCCGGCAGGCGCCTCGTCGTAAAAAAACTGCACCGGCACGCCCAGCACTTTGGCAAGATCGAACAGGCGGCTCGCGCCGATGCGATTGACGCCTTTTTCGTACTTCTGGACCTGCTGGAATGTAAGACCCAGGTGTTCGCCGAGTTTTTCCTGGCTCATGCCGAGCAACATGCGGCGCAGGCGCACGCGCGTGCCGACGTGGACATCCATCGGGTTGGCGCGGCGCGAACCGCGCGGAAGGTCGCTTCCCCCTACCTCATCGAGTGACGTATCGTTTGCCATCGGCGTCCAAACCCACCAGTCAATCGCCCCGTGCCCGTACACTTCCTAGGTGCATGTCGCGCAGCCGTCAACCTCAGGTGCGGTCCGCGACAAACTGCCGTGGCGATTATGTTTAATGCGTTTTTGGCGCGGACATCGCCACGCACAATGCACCCAGGATCAGAAGCAGGATGAACGCCCCGGCGTCGCCGAACCGGGCGTAGGGCGTCGGCGCTGCGACGGCCGGTACAGTGCTGTCGATAACGCCTTTTACGTCAAGGGCCAGTGACTGCAAAACGCGCCCCTGGGCATCGATGACGGCCGAGATGCCGTTGTTGGCGGCACGGATGAGCGGCAGTCCTTCCTCGACGGCGCGGACGCGGGACTGGTGGAAGTGCTGGCGCGGCCCGGTGGTGTTTCCGAACCAGCCGTCATTGGTGACGTTGATCAAAAGGCCGGGCCGTACCGCGCCCTGTACAATCGTGCCGGGGAACAAAACCTCGTAGCAGACAAGCGCTGCGGTTGGCGGCAGGCCTGGGATCTCGATGAGGGGCCGCGGATAGGGGCCGGCCGTGAACGATCCCCGCCCGTGCGTCAGCTTCTTGAGACCGAGCGCGGTGAGAAGGGGTTCAAAGGGCAGGTATTCGCCGAACGGCACGAGATGGATCTTGTCATACAGCGCTGCGAGACCGCCGGCATCGTTGAGAACGATGAGACCATTGTAGATTTTTGCGTCGATGGCGCCGCCGGCGGCGGGCACGGCTGCTTCGCGCCGGATGGCGCCGGTGATCAGCGTGCGGCCATCGGGCAGCATGGCGCCAATGGCGCTGAGCGCGTCGGGCGTTTCGAGCGGCAAAAACGGCATTGCGGCTTCCGGCCAGACGAGGTGCGTGATGCCGGCGAGATCATCGCGAACGCCGTTTGGAGCGGAGACGGAAAGCGCGAGATGATCCTCAAAAATGCGGCGCTGGAATTCGGGCAGCCACTTCTCGCGTTGCGGCACGCTCGGTTGCACGATGCGGATTTTTACGTCCTTCAGGACCGTTTGCGGTTCCGACAAGCGCCAGGTGCCGTAGGCCCACATTGCGGCAAGCGGAACGGCAACGATTACAATGGCGCGGAGCCATGATGGGCGGTGGAGCTCGCGATGTTCAGCGATCAGAACCAGCGGTGCCGTGAAGATCACAACGGCGAGCGGTGTTAAGCCGTAAGCGCCAACGAGTGCCGCGCTTTGCATGAGCGTCAGCGGGAAGGTCAAGGCGTAGCCAACGACGTTCCACGGCAGCCCGGTGAACAGGTGGCCGCGCAGCCACTCGGCGATTGAAAGGGCAATAGCAAGCACGAGCACGCGCGCAACGCCGTCACGCCAGAACGCCTTCGCGAGCGCGGCAGCGGCGGCCCAGAACAGCGCCAGACCGGCGGGCAGTAGCGTAACGGCGAACGGTAGCAGGACGGCAAATTTCTCGGCTTCAACAAGAAAAGCTTCGCCGATCCAGAACAGATTGAAAAAGAAATAGCCGAAGCCGAACCACCAGCCGTCCCAAGCAGCAAGGCGCGGGCCGGCACGCGAGTCGATGAGCCAAACGAGAACCGGCAGCGTCAAAAACAAGATTGGAGAGGCGAACACGGGCGCGAAGGCGAGAACCGACAACGCGCCGGCGCCAAACGCGATTGCGGCGCGGCGGCGGCCCGCGGCATTGCGGACCCACTCGGCGACGCAATGTGGCACTGCGGCGAAGGGGAAGCCCGTCACGCTCAGGCCTTCGGCGCGGCGGCGGCGGGTTTGGCTCCGAGGCTGCGCGGGGTGTGGATTTTCAGCTTCTTGACGCGGCGCGGGTCGGCATCGAGCACCTCGAATTCAACGCCCGTTGCGTGACGGATCAGTTCGCCGCGGGCGGGCACGCGGCCGAGCATCGAAAACACCAAGCCGCCAAGTGTGTCGATGTCGGTTTCTTCGTCCTCGGTCAGCAGCAGCTTGAGCCCCAAACGCTCTTCGAGTTCGATGACGGGCGTGCGGGCGTTAGCGATGAGGCCGAGCTTCGGGTCCGCGACAATGTTGGTTTCTTCCGCCTCGTCGTGCTCGTCCTCGATGTCGCCGACAATCTGTTCGACGAGGTCTTCGATCGTGACGACACCATCGGTGCCGCCGTACTCGTCGACGACGAGGGCCATGTGAATGCGCGTCGCTTGCATCTTGATCAACAGATCGGCGGCCGGCATCGAAGGGGGCACGTACAGCACCTGACGGCGGATCTTGGCGCTGGTGATCGGGCGCGCCAGATCAAGCTTCGACAAATCGAGCCTGGTCAGCGGCGGACGCTCGGCATCGCCGTTGCCGATTGGACCGGCGGCACCGTTGGCCTCTTGCATCAGCCAGCGGAACAGGTCTTTGACGTGGATCATGCCGCGCGGATCATCGAGCGTTTCGCGGAACAGCGGGATGCGCGACACGCCGGCTTCGTCGAAGGTCTTGAGCAATTCCGATATGGGTTCGTTTTCATCGAGCGCGGTGATGTCGGCGCGCGGCACCATGATGGCCGACACACGGCTGGCGCCGAAATTCAAGATGCGTTCGAGCATCTTGCGCTCGGCGGCGGTGAAATTGGCCGCCGGGTCGGGTAGCTTCAGCGCATCTTCGATGGAGCCGCGCAAGGTTTGCGGGCCTGAGAGGCCGAGCTTCAGGCGCAGCACTTGCAGCCAGCCCTGAGCGCCGGGGGCTCGGACGTCATCGTGGATCAGGTCGGGCGCGGTGTCGTCGTTGGTGCGGTCGGTCATGGGTTCGTTTGAGCGGGGATATCCCCGGAGCCTCCGAGTTTAGCGGTGTCGAGCGGTTCGGTGTAGGGGTTTTCGATGCCGAGGCGCGCGAGAATGTCGATTTCAAGCGCTTCCATGCGTTCAGCACTTGCCTGATCCTCGTGATCGAAGCCGATCAGGTGCAGCAGGCCGTGAACGACGAGATGCTGGACGTGGTGCGCCAGCGGCGTTGCTTGCTCGGATGCTTCGCGCGCGATTGTTTCGGCAGCGAGGATAATATCGCCGAGGTAGCCTTCGGGGGCGCCGGGACCGGCCGGAAAAGAGAGCACGTTGGTTGACTTCGCGTTGCCGCGAAACTGGCCATTCAGAACCGCGACACCGGCATCGGACGACAAAGCGACGGTTGCCTGCGCGCCGTTTTTGAGCACCCCTGGAAGCATAGCAACGGCATCGGCGGCGCGGCCGATCAGGATTTCCATATCGCCAAGCGGCGGCCAAGCGCCTGCGTCCTCGACAACATCGACAGTTAAGCTTGGGGCCGGTTTGGGTTGCCGCTCGGGCATGGCACGTCTACTTCTTTGCCGCGTTGTCGTAGGCGGTGACGATCTTGGCAACAAGATCGCGGCGCACGACGTCGGCGGCGGCAAAGCGAACCGTTACGATACCCTCGACATCGGCCAGCAAATTCACGGCTTCGTCGAGCCCGGACTTCATGCCGGGCGGCAGGTCGATTTGCGTCGGGTCGCCGGTGATGACCATCTTCGAGCCTTCGCCGATGCGGGTCAGGAACATTTTCATCTGCATGCTCGACGTGTTTTGCGCTTCGTCCAAAATGACGAAGGCATTGGCGAGTGTGCGCCCGCGCATGAAGGCGAGCGGCGCGATTTCGATAACGCCGGTTTCGAGATCGCGTTCGACTTTTTCGGGCGGCAGCACGTCGTAGAGCGCATCATAGAGCGGGCGCAGATAGGGATCGACCTTGTCGCGCATATCGCCCGGCAGAAAGCCGAGCCGCTCGCCGGCTTCGACGGCGGGACGCGACAGGATGATGCGCTCGACGAGGCCGCGCTCAAGGCAGTGGGCGGCAAAGGCTACGGCGATATAGGTTTTACCCGTTCCGGCGGGGCCGATGCCAAACACGAGATCTTCTTTTTCGATGGCGCGGATGTAAGTGCTTTGCGTCGGCGTGCGCGCCTTGACGACGCGGCGGCGGGTTGCGACCTGGGCCTGACCGTCCATCACCGGGTCTTCGGCGCGGGCGTGGCGGATGAGGCCGTCAAAATCTCCAGCGCCGATCGTGTCGCCCTTGCCGATGCGGGTATACAATTTTTCGAGCACGTCGCGGGCGATGGCGCAGGCGCTGGCGGCGCCGGTCAATATGATGACGTTGCCATGGGCGTGGGCGTTGATGCCGAGACGG
>JANNSR010000061.1:0-25349 GCA_031402935.1 Hyphomicrobium sp.
GCCAGTCCATCGCTCCCATGGCGACTGGAACTGGCGGCACCAGCAACCAATCGTCCGGCTGCAGGTGGCGCTCGAAGTGGGTGCGGTTGGCCATCAGGCAGCGCACCAGGACCGTCGCGGCCGATGGCGCCTTTGGCAACGGGTCCGTCGCGAACGGGTTGAGCGTCCGCCACACGAGATCGCGCCGCGCGGGCAGTGCCGCGTAGTCGACGTCGAAGCGCTGGCCCTCGGGCGGAGCGAAACTGACAACGATATTGGGGCCGCGCTTGAGGCTGTGCATGGTATCGATCGGCACATTCGAAACGACGGAACCGTCGACCAACATGCGCCCGTCCTTGGTGTAGTACGGCGGCAGCAAAGCCGGGATCGCTGCGCTGGCGCGGATCGCGGCCCACAGCGGACCGGCGCGATGAACCTCGGTGCGCGTGTTCGTCAGATCGGTCGAGACGGCGAAGTATGGCTTCCACATATCCTCGATCAGCACGTCGCCATATTCTGCGACCAGATGCCGGTCGAAGTGCGTGTGGTCGAGCAGGCTGTAGCGCGGCAGCGTATAGCGGCTAAGCGCCTTACCCTCGATGAACATGCGATGCACGCGGGCGTCGATTTCATCGGCCGGCACATCTTGCGCGAACGCCGCCGTCATCGCAGCCCCACCCGACGTGCCGCCGAATAGGTCGAGTTCGGCGCCGGTTTCCCGCAGCGCTTTATAGAGTCCGATGTGGGCCGCGCAGTAAGCGCCGCCGCCGCAGGCGACAAAGCCGACGGCCTCGCCGATGACAAACCGCCACAGCCGCGCAACGTCGCCTGCGTCGCCGAGGGCGGCGTGATGGTGCATCGCCGGATCGCGATCCTGCAACCAGAAGCGCGTGCCCTGCACGACGCGGGCTCGCGTGTGCACGAGCACAAGGCGGCGGGCGGCATACGCGTGCATCGCCTGGGCAAAGCGTTCGAGCGCGTTGAGCGCGACGGGGGCCGCCAGCGGCGCATCGAGCTGTGACCCGACGAGCAGGATTTCATCCGCCTGGCGGATCGCCTTTTCGCTCCACGGGGTCAGCTCGGTGTCGGCGACGAACACGATTGTGTCGTAGCGGGCTTCGAGATCGTTCAGTGCCTGCGTGGCACTGAGGCTCGCAAGGGCGACACCGTCGAGGTGATCGCTCGCCGTTTGCGATGACATCACAAGTGTGCGGGCGCGCCGCCGTGCGATCTCGTCCAACGCAGTCAGAAACACCGGCGGGATCGGCGCGGGGCCGGCACGCACCAGCGCAATCGTTCGCGGCCGCGGCCGGGCCCGCGCGACCGAAATGCTGCGCAGGGCGCTTCCCTTTCGGGTTTCGTCTGCAAGGCGCCGCGCCAGCGTCGCCGTCACCGACCGCCAGATCGCGGGGGTATGCGCTGATATGGCGTCGAAATCTTCGCGGGTCAGGCGCAAGACAACGCTGTCGCGAATGGCGGTCACAGTCGCGGTGCGCGGACCATCGGTGAAGAATGCGATCTCGCCGATCGTTGCGCCTTGCGCGATCTCGGCAACCGGCCCGGGACTGCCGGAGACATCAACGGCAAAACGCCCCGAGACGACGACATACAGCGCATCCGCCGCGGCGCCTTCGGTGACGAGGCATGTGCCACGCGGCACCGGGATCGGCGCAAGGCGAGCCTCGAGGGCCGCGCGCTCGCTGGCGGAAAGCGACTTGAATGTTTCGACGCTGTCGAGGAAGCCGGGTGAGGATGACATGCGAGGGCGCACCGGTCAGACGCTTAACTCAAGCATTCATAACATGGCGCGCCCTATTCGCTCAGTCTATCGATTGTACAAGGTTGACGTCGGCTCAGCGCGGCCGCCTCAGCTCATCATGGTCTCGACGTGTTCCCAGTTGATGAGGTTGTCGAACCAGGCTTCGAGATACTTCGGCCGGGCGTTGCGGTAATCGATGTAATAGCTGTGCTCCCAGACGTCGCAGCCGAGGATCGGCTTGGCGCCGTGCATCAAGGGGTTTTCGCCGTTCGGCGTTTTGGCGACTTCGAGCTTGCCGTCCTTGATCGTCAGCCAGGCCCAGCCGGAACCGAATTGGCCTTTGCCGGCCTCGATGAAATCGTTGCGGACCTTGTCGAAACCGCCCGCTGCTTCGACGAGGGTCATCAGCTTGCCTGGCATTTTTTTGCCGCCGCCGCCCTTCTTCATCCACTGCCAGAAGTGCAGGTGGTTCCAGTGCTGGCCGACGTTATTGACCAAGCCGGCGTTCTTTTCGGCAAAGGCGTTGCGGCAGATGTCTTCGAGGCTCTGGCCTTCGAACTTTGATCCGGCCAGCAGCTTGTTGCCGTTGTCGACGTAGGCGAGGTGATGCTTGTCGTGATGGAACTGCAGCGTCTCCGCCGACATGTAGGGCTGGAGGGCATCATAGGCGTAGGGCAAATCGGGGAGCTTCAAGGTCATGAACGTGGTCTCTTCGTTGGTGTGGGTAAGGGATCAGCGTAGCGAGGGCGGGCGGCATTCACAAGTTGACGGTGCGGCGCGGCGGTGGCCGCCCCACGGACTAGGACTTGCGCCTCATCCGGACGGGGCCATATCGGGCAAAGGAACGCGCGAGACGCCGTTGCGTTCGATCTGTTGCCACAGCCTTTGTGTATACTCTTTCGACGGAACTGATTTGACCGGCCGTTTGAATAGACACAGCCTGCGTGGTCGGCAGGGGAACGCGCTCAAGGCAAATGGATAACCCATTGAAATATCTGTTTACTCTTGGAATTCCCGTCGCGGCCCTCGGGCTTGGCCTGATCTGGTATGCCGGGCCCAAGGGCGCCGGGACCAAAGGTTTTGCCTATGATGCGGTTGCGGCGACCAAGGGGCCAATCCGCAAAATCGTGGCGACGTCGGGTCCGGTCCGCGCCCTTGTGACGGTCTCGATCGGCTCGCAGATTTCCGGCCAGATCGACAGTCTCAAGGTCGACTTCAACAGCGAGGTCAAGGCCGGCGATGTTCTGGCGACGATCGACGCGCGCACATTCGACTCTCGCGTCGTCCAGGCCCGCGCCGATCTCGCGGCCGCCACGGCGCAGCTGACCAACCAGGACGCCGCTCTGAACAAGGCCGCATCGATCAAGACATTGTCCGAGCTGACACTAAAGCGGCAGGATGCGCTGCAGCAGAAGGGCTTTGCCGCCACCGCCACGCTCGATGCGGCACGCCGTGATGTCGAGGTCGCCGGCGCCGATATCGCGGTTGCCAAAGCCCAAATCGAGAATGCCAAGGCCGTCATCGCGCAGCGCGCGGCAGGTCTCTTGCAGGCCGAAGTCGATCTCGAACGCACCAGAATCGTGTCGCCCATCAACGGCACTGTCATTTCGCGCGCCATCGATCTCGGGCAGACGGTCGCGGCCAGTTTCCAGGCGCCTGAGTTGTTCAAGATCGCCCAAGACCTTCGCCGCATCCGCATCGAAGCCAACGTCAACGAAGCCGACGTCGGCGCTGTCGCTGAAGGTAACGCCGTCAGCTTTACGGTCGATGCCTATCCAGACCGCACCTTCGAAGGCAAGGTGACGCAGGTTCGGCTTTCGGCGACGGAACTACAGAACATCGTCACGTATACGGTGATCATCGAAGCCGCCAACGAAGATCGCAAATTGTTTCCCGGCATGACGGCCAATGTGCAGATCGAGGTCGCCCGCAAGGACGACGCGCTGCGCGTGCCCAACGACGCACTTCGCTTCAAGCCCCGCGTCGAGAGCTCGGAAGAAAAGGGCCCAGGCGCCAACCGCGGCGAGCGGCAGATCACGCGCCTCAAGACCGACCTGCAATTGACTGATGCGCAGGAAACCGCCGTGCGCGAGTCGGTCGGTAAAATATTCTCGGCACGCAACGCCGCGCCCGGCGGCATCGACACGTCTATTGCCGATCCGGCGGCCATGCGCCAGCGCATGCAGACCGCGATCGAGCAGACGCTGTCACCCTTGTTGACTGACGAGCAGCGGCCGTTGTTCGACAAGTGGAAACGCGGCCGCGAGAATACCAAAGCTGGTGTTGTGCATGTGCTCGATACTGCCGGCGCGCCGGAGCGCCGCTACGTGCGCCTCGGGATCTCGGACGATCAGTTCAGCGAGATCGCCGGTGGCCAGCTTGCAGAGGGCGAGCGTGTCGTCGTGCGCGCCCGCGAAGCGGCAAAATGAACGCCAGCGCCCGCAACACGCTTCCCCCAGTCACGTCTCGCAAGTCCGTACCGCCGCTGATCCGTGCGATAGGCGTCAGCAAGGTCTACGCCATGGGCGAGCAGACCGTGCGCGCTCTCGACGGCGTGTCGCTCGATATCGCCAGCGGCGATTTCGTCGCCATCATGGGGGCGTCGGGCTCGGGCAAATCGACGATGATGAACCTGATCGGCGCCCTCGATCGCCCGACGACGGGCACAATGTCAATCGACGGCCGCGATATCGCGTCGATGACCGCCGACGAGCTGGCCGAGTTACGCAACGCCAAGATCGGCTTCGTGTTCCAGCAGTTCAATCTGTTGGCGCGAACGCCGGCGCTGCGCCAGGTCGTGCTGCCGCTGCTCTATGCGCATCCGCGCCCAGCGGACGCCGAAGAGCTGGCGAAAAAGCGTCTCGAACAGGTCGGGCTTGGCGCCCGCATGGATCATCTTCCAAGCCAGTTGTCGGGCGGGCAGCAGCAGCGCGTCGCCATTGCCCGCGCGTTGGTCAACGCGCCGAAGATCCTTCTTGCCGACGAGCCGACCGGGGCGCTGGACACCAAAACGTCGGAAGAAATCATGACGCTGTTCAAGGAACTAAACCGCGGCGGCATCACGGTTATTCTGGTTACCCACGAGCATGACATCGCCGCCTATGCACGCCGCAAAATCAGCTTCCGCGACGGAAAAATCATCGACGACAGCGATTTGACCGCAAAGCATGCGGCGACGGCGGGAGGCATCTGATGACGCTGCTCGATAGCTTAGCGATTGCCTGGACGGCACTTAGATCGAACCTGCTGCGCTCGATCCTGACGACGCTCGGCATCGTCATCGGCGTCGCCTCCGTCATCATCCTGGTCGCGGTCGGCTCGGGCGCGAGGAGCGAGGTCGAAAAGCAGATCGCGTCGTTGGGCTCGAACATGCTGGTGGTGTTTTCCGGCTCCAGCCGCGTCATGGGCCGTGCCGCTGGCGCTGGCACCGAGTTGCCGCTTTCCGAAAGCGATATGGCGGCCATTCGCGATAAGGTCTCCGGCGTTGCGTCGATCTCAGGCCAGCTCAACGGCTCGGGCCCCGTCGTCAACGGCAACGCCAACTGGACGACGACGATCAGCGGCATCCACGCCGACTACGCCCGCGTGCGCGATTGGGCCATCGTCTCGGGCCGCGATTTCACGCCCCAAGATTTGCGCTCGACTGCCAAGGTCGCGCTGCTCGGCCAAACCGTAATCAAACAGCTGTTCCAGGGCGAAGACCCGGTTGGGGCGACCATTCGCGTCAAGAACGCGCCGTTCGTTGTTGTGGGCGTGCTGGCAACCAAGGGCCCGTCAAGTTTCGGCCGCGACCAGGACGATTTGATCATGATGCCGATGACGACGGCGCGCGGCTATATTGTCGGCAAAAGCCAGGTTCAGACGGATCAGGTCGGCCAGCTCTATATCAAATTCGATAACACCACCGATCTCAAAGACGCGACTGAGGATATCGAAGCGCTGCTGCGCCAGCGCCGCCGCATTCAACCGGGCGCCGAAGATGATTTCAATGTCCGCAATCTCGCAGAATTCATGAAGGCCCGCACCGAAGTGCTGAGCACAATGACATATCTGCTTGCCGCAACGTCTGCGATATCGCTGATTGTCGGCGGTATTGGCATTATGAACATTATGCTCGTATCCGTCACCGAGCGGACGCGCGAAATCGGCCTCAGAATGGCGGTCGGCGGACGCCAGCGCGATATCATGCGGCAATTTTTGGTTGAGGCCGTGACGTTGTGCCTGCTCGGCGGATTGATCGGAACAGCCCTGGGCGCCGCCGCCGCGGCAATTATTGCAAATGCGGCACAATGGCCGGTATTGATTGCGCCAAGCGTCATTGCACTTGCGCTGGGAGCCGCCGCCGCAACGGGTATTATATTCGGCTATTTTCCAGCGCGGCGGGCTGCGGGTTTGAACCCGATTGAGGCACTGCGAAGCGAATAAGCGTTTCAAATTCGGCGTATACGGCTTTTAACGATGATATTCGACAATCCGCAGGCAATAGCCAAAATCCGGGTGCGTGCGGCGGAATTCTCGGCTACAGGGAAGGGGAATTCACCCCACGTCCCAGTATTTGAGGTTTTTAAGCGTGAAACGAAAAGCAAAACCGAAGTCGAAAATCGATCTCGACGCCATGTCGTTGCCGGACTTGCTCGTTCTCCAGAATAACGTGCAAAAAGCCATTTCCCACAAGCGCGATAGCGAGGCCAACGAGCTCAAGAAAAAGTGGGCGGCGGAAGCCAAATCGCTGGGCTTATCGTTCGGCGATCTGGTCGGATCGGGCAAAGGCGGCCGCGGCGCCGGTAAGGGCAAGTCGCTCGGCGTCGCCAAATTCGCCAACCCGGAAAATGCTTCCGACACTTGGACCGGGCGCGGACGTAAGCCGAACTGGCTTGTCGATCGCTTGAAAAAGGGCGCCAAGCTCAACGATTTCGCGATCTGATCTCTGCCAATGACCCGCCATCAGCAAAGCGCCCGCGCGAACCCCTTGCGCGGGCGTTTGGCATGTTTGGCGGCTGACGCGTTAACTCGCTTCGCACAACCCTACTGGCACTCAAGCCTTGACACTGCTAGCAGCCCCAAGCATATACGGGCTGCAGGGTGTCCAGCAGTTCTATGCGGCTGAGAAGGCCCCGCCGGTGGCGCGCGTCAAGCGCCCGCCCAAAACGTCAAAAGCTATAGAAAATCTAATCTTATCATGAGGTTGTATCCATGAAGTTCCGTCCTCTCCACGATCGCGTGGTCGTCAAGCGCCTCGAGGAAGACACCAAGACCTCGGGCGGGATCATCATTCCCGACACCGCCAAGGAAAAGCCGCAGCAGGGCAAGGTCGTGGCCGTCGGTCCCGGCGCCCGCGATGAAGCCGGCAAAGTCACAGCCCTCGACGTCAAAACCGGCGACACGGTCCTATTCGGCAAGTGGTCGGGTTCCGAGGTCAAGATCGACGGCGAAGACCTTCTGATCATGAAGGAAAGCGACATCCTCGGCGTGCTCGAAGGCATCGCCAAGGCCAAGGCCGCTTGAGCCGCCGTCTCCCAATCGTTTTTTATCCCCCCGACCCAATTAGGAGTAGCCACACATGGCTTCTAAAGACGTAAAATTCGGACAAGACGCACGCGAGCGTATGCTGCGCGGCGTCGATATCCTAGCCAACGCCGTTAAGGTCACGCTCGGCCCCAAAGGCCGCAACGTTGTGATCGAAAAATCGTTCGGCGCCCCCCGCATCACCAAGGACGGCGTCACCGTCGCCAAGGAAATCGAACTTGAAGACAAGTTCGAGAACATGGGCGCCCAGATGCTGAAGGAGGTCGCCTCCAAAACCGCCGACCTCGCCGGCGACGGCACCACGACGGCAACGGTTCTGGCCCAGGCGATCGTGCGCGAAGGCGCCAAGTCGGTCGCGGCCGGTGCCAACCCGATGGACTTGAAGCGCGGCATCGATCTCGCGGTTGCAGCCGTCGTCGCCGATCTGAAGGCGAACTCGAAGAAAGTTGCGAAGGACCAGATTGCTCAGGTCGGCACGATTTCGGCCAACGGCGATGAAGTCGTCGGCAAGAAGATCGCCGAAGCCATGGACAAGGTCGGCTCCGAGGGCGTCATCACGGTCGAAGAATCCAAGACCATGGAATTCGAACTCGATGTCGTCGAAGGCATGCAGTTTGATCGCGGCTACCTGTCGCCGTACTTCATCACCAACGCCGAGAAGATGACGGTCGAACTCGAAAGCCCGTACATTCTCATCCACGAAAAGAAGCTGTCGGGCCTCCAGGCCATGCTGCCGGTTCTCGAAGCGGTCGTGCAGTCGGGTAAGCCGCTGCTGATCATCGCTGAAGATGTCGAAGGCGAAGCCCTTGCGACGCTCGTTGTCAACAAGCTGCGCGGCGGCCTCAAGGTTGCTGCCGTCAAGGCGCCGGGCTTCGGCGATCGCCGCAAAGCGATGCTTGAAGACATCGCCATCCTGACGGGTGGTACGGTAATTTCGGAAGACCTCGGCATCAAGCTCGAGACCGTGACGCTGAACATGCTTGGCCGCGCCAAGAAGGTTCAGATCGACAAGGAAAACACTACCCTCGTCGATGGCGTCGGCAAGAAGGCCGAGATCGAAGGCCGCGTTAAACAGATCAAGGCGCAGATTGAAGAAACGACGTCCGACTACGATCGCGAGAAGCTGCAGGAACGTTTGGCAAAGCTCGCCGGCGGTGTTGCCATCATCAAGGTTGGCGGGGCTTCCGAAGTCGAAGTCAAGGAACGCAAGGATCGCGTCGATGACGCGCTTCATGCGACCCGCGCCGCTGTCGAAGAAGGCATCGTGCCGGGCGGCGGCGTCGCGCTGCTGCGCTCGATCAAGTCGCTCGAGAACCTCAAGTCTGAAAATGAAGACCAGAAGGTTGGCATTCAGATCGTGCGCAAGGCGTTGCAGACGCCAGCCCGCCAGATCTTCACCAACTCGGGCGAAGATGGTTCGGTCATCGTCGGTAAGATTCTCGAGAACAACAAGTACTCCTACGGCTACAACGCACAGACCCACGAGTATGGCGATCTCTACGCCCAGGGCGTCATCGACCCGACCAAGGTCGTGCGTTGCGCGCTGCAAGACGCGGCCTCTGTTGCAGGCCTCCTGGTCACGACGGAAGCCATGATCGCCGATCTGCCGAAGAAGGACGCAGGCCACGGACACGGCGGCGGCGGTGGCGGCGGTATGGGCGGTATGGGCGGCATGGATTTCTAAGGTAGTCTTGCTTGGCGCCTTCCGACTCCGCTCCGCGGAGCCAGCCGGAAGGCGCGGAACAAAATCAAAAAGCCCCGGAGCAATCCGGGGCTTTTTTTTGACCGATGCTGCAAGGGGGTGGTCGAGGCATCGGTCATTCACATTCTGCACGCGCCTAACGACGCCCGTCAGATGCGCGGCAACGAATTGCCATTGGCAATGATCTTATCAATCAGTGTCGCGATTTGCTTGTGCATGTCCGGCTTATCGGATTTACCTCCACCTGCCTCGTTGTGGTGTGCAGTGGCGGCGTCCTTCAAAACGTTTTGCGCATCCTTTTGGCTCATGATTTTGAGATCGTTCATGGCCAGCAGCATCGATTCGCAGATCGACAGCGCGGCGTGACCTTCAATACTGTCGTTCGTGGGGTCTTTCACGTCGCTTAACTCTCATCAGTAGCGGATTGCAGCTCAACTGACTGCGTGCGGGACATTGTGCGCCCGCCTTCCAGCCATGCATTATTCGTGTTCCATGAGTGGGGAACACCGCAGTGCGGGCAATTCATGATCGAGGTCAGATCTGGCAGATGATCGAGCGTGTCTTGTCCAGTGATGATGCCGGTGGAAACGGGCTTGCCGGTAGTTGGGCAAGTGAACATGATCTTATCCAAAACGCGTACTCCATCGTAGATCCTGCCGCCAATTTACCCCCCAACCGGCTAGCTTCGCCTTGCCACAGATCAGTAAATCAATTGATTTTAATGGAATTTTTGTCATCTCCATGCCGTCGCTGACCCTAGCGATGATCTACAACAGAACGCCGCAATGCGGGCAAAACATGCTAGTATTGAAGCAAGGTGGATCGACGGAGCTGGCGTTTTTTGCCACCTCAGAACGGTCGAAATGCCTTGCCGGTTACGGGACGCGCAACCCGTATTGTTGTCATAAACCGGGCCGGGGTGGGCTGGATTGGTCTTCGCAGACATTGGTCGATGCGATCCCTGCCGCTGATCTATGTTAGCCCGGACACAAAGCTGAGGATTTAGGAACTGGCCCATGATTTGGAAGGCCAGTCTGTGGAGACGGCACCGCCGATGGCCGAACGCAAGCACTCCAGCGCGTTGACGCGAAAGCTGACAGCCTTCATTGCGCTGTCGCCAGAAGAGTTGAGCTGGATTGCTGAACTCGAGTCAAAGCGGACGACCATCAAACGGGGCAGGGAAATCACCGAAGAAGGCCAATCAAATCATAATGCGTATGTCCTGCAGGAGGGATGGGCTCAGACTTATAAGGTCATGCCTGATGGCGGCCGGCAGATCATCGGCTTTCCAATCCCCGGCGATTGCGTTGGGCTGCGGAGCGTTTTGCTGTGGACGTCTGACCACTCCTTTTCCGCCGTCACCGATGCTGTCGTGAGCAGCGTTCCGGGGACGCGAATGCTTGAGCTCTTCCGCGAATTTCCACGGCTCGGCGCTGCGTTTTTATGGGCCGCCTCGCGCGACGAGGCGATGGTCGTCGAACATCTCGTCAATATCGGCCGGCGAAACGCGCTCGAGCGCACGGCCCACTTTTTCATGGAGCTGGCCGAGCGCTTGATGCTGGTCGGACTGGCAACCGAGACCGAGTTCAAATGCCCGCTCAATCAGTATGTGATCGCGGACGCTCTCGGCCTCAGTGCAATCCACGTCAATCGCGTGTTGCGCGAATTGCGCGAACTCGATTTGCTGACCGTCAAAACGGGCAAGGTCATTATTCACGATCTCCCCGGTCTCAGAAAGCTATCTGGCTACCGCAGCGTCAACGGCCGTAGCACGCCAAGCATCGCAAAATCCTGAGCAAAATTTATAGCTGTGCACCTCCCCGGCGAAGTGCGTCGCCCGCTGCAGCCTAGGTCAGAGGCGGCGGTGGAGGCGGCGGCGGAGGTGGTGGCGGCTGTGGCGGCGCCGGTGCGGCCTGAGCCACCGCTTTGTTGTGGTTGCCGCCCGACGTTGCCAGTGCGGCAATTCCGCCAGCGAAAGCGACGCCCGCTATGATGCACACCCACATCTGGTTTTCGTTCTGATTGCAGTAGGGCTGCGGACCTGGGTTCGTCGCGCCCATGCGCGCTTGGTCCAGTTCATAGCCGTTGATCGTGCCGATGGTCGAGCACGCACCAAGCGCTACGCAACTTAGAATCGTCACTGCGACGTTGACAGGTTGCATCTTTCTGCGCCTCGAATCGAATGGTTTGCGACGCGAGCGTAGAGCCGCAACGTCCGCTGGATGTCACTTGTTGGTACCAGCGGCGCGCAAAAGTTTTTGGTGCAGGCAACTTGATCGCCGCAAGCGTCTTAGCGCTGATTGAAAAAATATCGCTGTGCACAGCCGCGGCGGGGTGGTCCGCGAGTCGCGGAGTTGATGTATTTTATTCTTGCGCATTACTGAAAAAATCGAAGACGAGCATCCGCATGAACAGTCATGCGCCGATGAATACATAATTGTGGCCTATTTTCTTAAATGAAAGGAAGAATAGATGACCGAACTAGTCCTGACCAGACTCAATGGGTTGCGCGACGAGGTTCGCGCTCGCATTGAAGCGTCGCCCGACTACAAAGCCATGCTGGCGGTCGAAAAAGCCATCGCCGACGTGCAGGGCTTGATGACGCCCGTCGCTGCTGCCGCCGAATTGGCAATGGAAGTCGAAGTTGCCGCCGATGCAGCTGATGCTGCCGCCGTGGCCGAAGAGACCGCAGCGGAAACGGCACATGCTGAAGCTGCAACAGAAGATGTGGCCGAGGCAACACCCGAAGACGTAGCCGCTGTCATTGAGCCAGAGGCGACCGTAGAAGCTGCTGCCGCAGAGGTGACCGTTCCGGATATTCCGGCTGAAGACCAGCCGCTCGTTGCCGAACTCGTCGCCGCTGCAGCCGAACTGCCCGCTGCCAACGCCAATACGGCCCCATAAAAACACGTCGCCCGCCCTTCATTGCGAAATCGGGAAGCCCTGGCTGCGCGCGCCGGGGCTTTTCGCGTGCGTGCAACAAGGCGAGGTGAGCGGCTCGAATTGCGCCGTCACGTGCGCACAGAACGCCGTTGTACCCGCTCTGAGCCTTGGTATCGCTCACCCGGGCCCCATATCTCCGCCCATGCGCGGGGCGCGTAGCATGAAGCCATGACACACGAAACCATGGAGGCGAGCATCATGAACGCAGTTGAAGTCCAAACCCACGCCCAGAAACTGTTCACGGCGCATGGCACCAAGGCCCTCGCCGAAGCGGCACAGAAAGTCCGCGACTTCGAACAGAAGGGCGAAAAGCAGCAGGCGCAAGACTGGAAGCAGATCGAAAACGCCCTGCAGCAGATGCGCGGACCGAACGCGAGCTGACGACAACGGCGTTGACCGTCACAGGGTTCGTGGTCCCGCCCGGCGGGACCACCGATGCCGCCAAATCAGATTTTGCGCAGCACCGCGTAGGCTGTGTAACCCTTGCGCGTCGTCTCGAACGTCATCGACAGTCCGTGGCGGCGCGCAGCGTCTGCGGCGGCGTCCTTCAGGTCGTCGCGCGGCGTGACATTGTAGTGTCTGAGCCACCGCCGCAAAGCCCACCGCGCCGGCGGCGGCATGTCGTGCATCGGACCGAAGTCGACGATGTGCAGTGCGCCGCCGGGGCTGAGCGTCCGCGCCGCGCCGTCAATCGCTGCCGCCCAGTCCGGGATCATCGACAGCGCATACGAAATAAAAATCCGGTCAGGGTTCGCGACGCCGAAAAGCGTCATTAGGTCGAAATCCGTGGCGTCGGCCTCGGCGAGCGCGACGCGCGGGCTGAAGCCCGCCGCGGCGATTTTCGTTTGCGCCGTTGTCAGCATCTCGCGCGAAATGTCGAGGCCGTAGAACTTGGCGCGCGGATACATCCGGGCCGCGTGGATCAGGTTCCAGCCCGTCCCGCAGGCAATTTCGACGACCCTGCCGCCATCAGGCGGAGAAAGGTCGCGGATCAGCCGCGTCCGCCAGAACAGGTAGTGGGTGCGCGTCGCATCATAGATGTGGCGCTGAAACCGGTATTGCCGGTTCATGAGTTCGGCGGCGGTCAGCGTCGTCATGGAATCCTCACTCCGCCTTCACGTAGAGATGGAAGCCGCCGTAGATCGCCGAGCGGTCGGTTGCAAAAATGTCGGCCGACTTTTGCGCCTCATAGGTCCATTGCGACAGCGTCGCGTTCGAGATGCGGCCCGGCAGGATGGTCGCTTTACCGGCAGTTCTGAAAATGACCCGGGCGCCTGGCCGCGCCGTGCGCGTAATCTGGCGCCAGAGCGCGTTCAGCGTCGCGTCATCCATCCAGTCCTGGGCATCGAGGAGTGAATAGCGGTCGAGGCTTTCGGCCGGCTCGCGCGCCAGCACGTGGATCAGGTTGTCGTGCAAAACCGTCACGCGGTTGGCCCGCGCGCGGATGGCAGCGAAGTTTTGCCTGTCTAGATAAGGTGGAAGCGGCCCTGACCCGTCCGGCTTGTACCCTCTGCCGAATGCCTGCCAGGCGAAATAGTTGTCAGACAAATCGAAGCCGGTCGCTAAGCGTTCGACGCGCTCGCGCAAAACGTCCGTCATGGCCCGCTGGCCGTAGTCGCACAGCGCGTCGTATTGGGCTGGCGGGATGCCGAGACCGAACAAGGATGCGCGTTTCGAAGTCGCCCATTTGACGAGCCTATGCTCGAACAGTGGCGCCAGTTCGCGGTCGAATATCTCGCGCTGTTCGGCCTGTGATCTGGCTTGAATAAGTGTCCGCGGATTGCCGCCGAGCATGCGCGCCAGAATGTGACCAAAACCGATGAAGCGGCCAAGCAGACCATAAGTGTAGATATTGCGCGCAAACCGCGTGATCCGCCGCCGCCCGGTGATGTCCCACCCCTCCCAATAGCCGCGCGTTGCAGCGTCGAGATGCGGGGCGAGGAGATCGTCGTAGAGGCGGGCGTTGCGCCGGTCCGTAGCTTCGCCGAAAAAGCGTGCGAATGTTGCCTGGTTCGGCAGATGCACAGCCGCCGCCAGTTTCAGGCGCAACAGCGCGACGTGGGTATCGTTCAAATCGACCGCGTAGATGCGCGACGGATTGGCGGTCAAATAGCTCATGACGTTGCAGCCGCCCGACGCGATCGCGATCATGCGGCTGGTTGGCGTCAACTCAAGCGCCGCCATATCGGCGCGCGGGTCTTCCCAGATCTGGGGATAGACCATGTTGCGGAACGCGAACGTGAAGGAGCGCTCGAGCAAGCCTTGCGGGCTCAATCGGCTATGGTGGTGCACGGCCTCGCCGAGAAGTTCGGCGCTTGATGGTTCAAGGGCGCGGGCGCTGAGGGTCACTGGTGCTCTCCGTTGTGAAAATTCAGAACGCAAGCGCAACGCGGCACTACGCGGCGTGAACGAGCGGGCGGGAAACCGGCGCAGTCTTTATGGTGCGCGCGGCCATGACCTCTTTCCAGCGGATGATTTCGAAGCCGCCGTCGGCGCGCTCGCCGATCGCCGTGCAGCTTTCGACCCAGTCGCCGCAATTGAGGTAGTGAATGCCGTCAATATCGCGATCGTTGGCATGGTGGATGTGGCCGCAGATCAATCCGCCGGCGCCGCGGCGGCGGGCCTCGAACGCCAGCGCCTGTTCGTACTCGCCGATGAAATTGACGGCGCTCTTGACCTTGAGCTTCAGGAAATTCGCGAGGCTCCAGTGGCCGAGGCCAAGCAGGCGGCGGGCGAAATTGAGCGGCACATTGAGTGCGAGCGCGACGTCATACCCACGGTCTCCAAGGAACGCCAGCCAGCGGGCGTAGCGCACAACGACGTCGAACTCGTCGCCATGCAGCACCAGGTAGCGGCGGCCGTTGGCGGCTTCATGCAGGCAATCGCGGCGAATTTCGATGCCGCCAAAGGTCATGCCGCAATAGTCGCGCAGGCCATCGTCGTGGTTGCCCGGGATGAACACGATGCGCGTGCCCTTGCGCGATTTGCGCAGCAGCTTTTGCAGCACGTCGTTGTGGCTCTGCGGCCAATGCGGCCCGCGCCGCACCTTCCAGAAATCGACGATATCGCCAACCAGGTAGATCGTGTCGGCATCGATGTGGCGGAGGAAATCAAGAAGGGAACTGGCTTGCGCGTTGCGCATGCCGAGATGAATGTCGGAAATGAAGACAGTGCGGTAGTGGCGGTCGGCGGTTGCGTCGGTCACAGTGCTCCTCCGGCGCTCGTCCCTCATGTTGGAAACGAAAAACCGGAGTCTTATTTCAGCCGTGTGACAGACTGGTGCGGCGGCGTCGCAGGTGGCACGTGGTTACCAGTTCAAGACGGGTCTAAATCCCTCAATCGTCTAGCGGCTGCATGCGCTGGAAGATGCGCTCCCAGACGAACAGCAGGGCGGTGTCGACCGCGCCGACCAGCAGAAACGCGATGGCGATGGTTTGGGTTGATGCTTCCGGCAGGCCGAGTTCCTCGCCGCGAAGGACGACCAGGAGGGCTGCGAAGAGACTGAGGAGACCGAGAACGGCGAAGACGACTTGGACAAACTTGAGCGAGCGCGCGCGCTCACGGGCGACTTGGTCCATAGGGGAATTACCTCGACGCGATACAAGCTGTGCACCCCAGCCAGAATGACCCTAGCCTGAGCAGAAGCGGGCGTGAAGCAATTTTTAAGGTTTCGTTAACCGTCACGGGCCAGCGCCGCGAGCTTGCCGCTAACGCGCGCGCCGTCGCTGGGAAAATCTTCCCCGATCCACCAGGCCTCGAAGGCCTTAAGGATAACGCCGACGCGCGGACCAGGGGCGACGCCGAGCGCCAGCACGTCGCTGCCTTTGAAGGGCATCGTGGGACCCCGCCATTTGACCGCCTGAGCGAAGTTTTGACCCCTGGCTGGGTCAGTAGCCAAAACCGTTGACCGGGCCCAGGCGATCAAATACGCGCGTTTGTAGGCCTCTGATCCAACACGGTAAATGACGGCCCTGGTGGCGGCGTCGAAGGGCTCAGGATCGCGGGCGACGTTAACGCTGACGGCCGACTTGAGGGCCTCGGCCTCGCCGTTCGACAAGCGCAGCTTGAGGCTCAACGCTGCGACGTCCTCGGGGCCGTCGATGGTCAAGGCAGCAAGCCGCGTCAGGGCATCCGGGGTAAGCTCGAGGGCCGCCTCGATCGCCTGCAGGCGCAGGAGGTTTTCGGAATCGCAGCGTTCGCCCAGCACAGCGCGCAGAATTCCGGCCGTCTGCATGATTTTTACAACATCGCCGGCCCTCGGCGCGGCGAGCAGTTTCAGCATCTCGGTGCCAACGCGTTCGGCCGAGAGTGTGGCGAGCCCGTCCTTCAGTGCGACGCAGGCGCTAAGACCGGCCGCGTCCGGCGCGCCTTCGGCAAACGCGGCCGTGAAGCGGAAAAAGCGCAGGATGCGCAAATAGTCTTCGCGGATGCGCATCGAAGCGTCGCCGATAAAGCGGACGCGGCGGGCTTTGAGATCGGCAAGACCGCCAACGGCATCGAACACGGCACCGGTCGCGTCGCAAGAGAGCGCGTTGATCGTGAAATCGCGGCGCATCGCGTCCTCAACCCAGTCGTGCGTGAAGGCGACGACGGCGCGGCGGCCATCGGTCTCGACATCGCGGCGCAGCGTTGTGACTTCGAACGGCGTGCCGTCGGCGATGACCCTGACGGTGCCGTGGTCGATGCCGGTCGGGTAGACGCTGAGGCCGGCTGTTTCCGCGAGGCGGGTCACGTCCGCGGGCAATGCCGGCGTCGCCAGATCGACGTCGGTCATTGGCTGACCAAGCAGCGCGTTGCGCACGGCGCCGCCGACGGCGCGAACCTCGACGCCTTCAGCCGCGAACGCCGCAAAAACTTTTGCCAGCGGCGCCGATGTCAGCCACGTCGCATCGACGCGCGCTGGAACAGGCGCTGCCTTGCGGGTCTCGGGCGGTTCGCGCGTCACTTCTCTGACGGAACTTTCTGGCCAGGCTGCAACTTGCCATCCTTGAATACGGGCGGCGCGTAGACATCGCCTGGTGTATTCTGCGAGCGCGACGAGAGAAGCACGAGCATGATCAGCATGAATGCGGCGCCCGATACAAACAGTTTCAACAGCGGCGCCTCGCGCAGCACGGCACCGAAGCCAGGCCAGTCATCGCGCTGGTAGGCGATCCACGCGACGTAGAGCAGCGTCGGCAGCAGAAAGAAGAAGATGTTCTCAATCGTAATGCGGATCATTTGGCGTAAAGCCTCCGGTACAGCGTCGTGATGATTCCCGCCGTTGCCCCCCAGATATAGCGCTGTTCGAACTGCAGCGCATAGAAGCGCCTGCGGGCACCGCGCCAGACGCGGCTATCGATGCGGTGGTTGGCCGGATCCATCAAGAAATTGAGCGGCACTTCGAACACGTCTGCGACCTCGTTGGCGTCGGGCATAACGGCGAAGTCCGGCTGCACCAGGGCGACCACAGGCGTGATGATGTAGCCGGTGCCGGTGCGGTAGGGGTCGAGATAACCGAGTGGTGTGACGGCCTCGAACGGCAAGCCGACTTCTTCATGCGCCTCGCGCAGCGCCGCCTCCAGCGGGCTCGCGTCGCGTGTCTCGATGCGCCCGCCCGGAAAGGCGATCTGACCGGCGTGGGCATTGAGATGCGCCGTGCGCTCGGTCAGCAGCACCGTCAAAGGGCGGCGTGCGATGACCGGCACGAGGACGGCGGCGGGCGTCAACGTGAGCGGCGCCGGCAGTTCAGCGTCCGCGTTCAGGTCGTAGTCGCTTGGCGATTGGTGCGCCGCATCTGCCGCGCGCGGTTCGCCATACAAGCGCTCGCCTGCCAGGGCAGAGAAAGCGCCCGCATCGGTCAGACCAGTGGCGGGTGGGCGCATTAAGGCTGTCATGAACCAGCATTTAACATCGTTTGCGGCTATTTCCGCGGTAGAATCTCTAGAGTTAGATTGAGAAACCTGCCGCGCCGCTATTGTATCATTATACGGTCAAAGTCTAAGGCGAGCCTCGCGCCTGTTTTTCAAGTCTGATTTGCGGAGCAGGGAGAACCCAGTGCGCCATACGTCCGGCGGCAACGGTCTGGCACGAACGGCGGCGCTGCTATTGCGCGGTGCGCTGACGGCTGCCGCCGTTTTCGTGTGCCAGCCATTGATCGCGCCGCCGGCCGCTTACGCCATGTCGACGGTCGAGTTCCTCGGCACGCTGTCCGACAGCGAGGCTGCCAACTTCCAGGAATGGAAGGCAGCGCGCCGCGCCTACGAAGACAAGCTCGACGTCTACTGGGATGCGGTCGATACCAAACGCCAGGCGCGCAAGAAAAAGCGCGCCGCGAAAACGCCGTTCGACGCCAGCGACTACGTGATGAGCTTCCCGCCGAAATATGAGGGGCCGAAGCTCGGCGACAGTTTAGCAAAAAAGTACGAGGCGTTTCGTGCAGCCCAAGAAAAAGCGCAACCGACGCCGCCGAAGGAATTGTCGGTCGTCGCGGACTATCTGGCCGCCGCCAAGCGCGTCTACAACTTCGTGCCCGAACGGCTGACGGAACAGGAATTTAAGCGCCGCTATGCCGATGAAGCGGTGAGGCTCGGCCTTTCCAAAGATCAGGTTGTGCGCGTCTATGCGCTGGAAACCGGTGGCTACGGCACTTACGACATGCAGGCCGGCATTCACCCGATCAAGAAAACCGGCCGCGCCATTTCAAGCGCGCTCGGTTATGCGCAACTTCTCGACGCCAATTCGGTCAACGAACTTTCCAAGAGCGGCGATGTGTTCATCGAGCGCCTGCAGCAAAAAGCTCGCACGCCGAACCTGACGGCGGAACGCCTCGCCTTGCTCAAATCCAAAATTTCCGTGGTCCGCAAAATGTACGCCGCCGCCAAGCGCGTGCCGTTCGAGTGGGAAGCGCATCAGGCCTACGCCAAAACGCTTGAGGGCATGGCGCCGCACACACTCAACATTGACGGCGATATCGGGCCGGTGCTGCAAGCGATGAAGCTGCGCTCGATCAAGGATATCGCTGCAAAGGCCGGGCGTCCAAACCTCGCCGGCGCCGAGCTTGAGGCCATGAACCTTGCCGGCCCCGTGACCGGCCTTGAAATGATGCAGCCGGCTGGGCAAAAGGCGCCGGTTACGAATTTCTTTGCGCGGCGCGCCTACTACGTCAACAAGATGGTCATCGGCCTGACGGGCGAGCAGTTGCTTGCCGAACTCGACCGGCGCATGACCGAGAGCGTCAAGACGCCGGGGTCGGTTGAATTTGCCGCCGCCTTCGACAGCGTTTTGCTGGCGCGAAGCGCGGGGCGGTAGGCATTTAGCGCGGTACTGCGAGGCGACATAAGAGAATGCACCTCGTCCAAATCCTGCTACCTCTCAACGACAATGATGGCCATGCGTTGCCGCGCGACCTTTTCGAGACCGTGTCGCACGACCTGACCGAGCGCTTTGGCGGCGTCACGGCCTACACCCGTGCGCCCGCCGACGGCCGCTGGCGCGAGGAGGGACGCGCCACAAGTTCGGACGAGGTCGTCGTCGTCGAAGTCATGGTTGAGACGATGGACGAAGGCTGGTGGCGCAACTATCGCGCCAGTCTCGAAGCTCAGTTCCGCCAGAAGCAGATCATTGTCCGGTCGCAGATCATTCGCGTGTTGTGAGGGTTGCGGCAGCACGCGACGCGTATTCCCCGTAACGTCATGGCCGCGGCGATGCGTGAGCATCGCGTATCCGGCGGCCATCCACGACACGTCTCAAGATGCTAGATTTCGCGGATGCGTCGAGACCCTGCCGCAGTCACCGAGTGCTTGACACTTGCCGTGGGTGGCCGCCTGTCGCGCTGTTCCAGCGCGATCGCTTCGCGGCGCGGCCATGACGTTGGTGGGTGGCGGGAGGCGCAATCCATTGGCGTTCTTTGAGGGGTTGCAGTGGTCGATGCGTGGTGCGGTATCCGGCTGATGTCATTTCGTGTAGTGTTGGGTTTGCTGATCGGGAGCGCGTACCATGACAAATACCCAGGAAAAGCACGTCACCCGCGTCGCTTTAGGCAAGGGCTACACGCTGGAAAAAGTCGGCAAGGGCCCCCACCACGGCCGCTTCTCCATCATCAATAAAGCTGAAGGGTCGCGAGTCCGCTCCGGCATCGAGGGCGCCGAGTTTTCGTTCTCGCTTGCTGAAGCTGAAGACTGGCTGTCGAAGCTCGCGAAATAGGTTTCGGCTGGTCCAAGCGCGATTTCGGTTTAAGTTTTTTAGGAGCCAGATCATGGAATACGTCGATGGTTTTGTACTCGCTGTGCCGAAGAAAAATATCGCTGCCTATAAACGCATGTCGCAGAAGGCCGGTAAGGTCTGGATGGAATACGGCGCGCTTGCATACCGCGAGTGCGTGGCAGAGGACGTCAAAAAGGGCAAGCTGACTTCGTTCCCGCAGAGCGTGAAATTGAAGCCCGATGAAGTCGTCGTGTTCTCGTGGATCACGTACAAATCGCGCAGCCACCGCGATGCCGTGCTGGCTAAGGTCATGGCCGACAAGCGGCTTGCCAGCATGATGGCCGCGAAAGATATGCCGTTCGATGCCAAGCGCATGATCTATGGCGGGTTTGATACGCTGGTTCAGATGTAAGCGTGTGGCTTCGTTAACGCCCATTCATTTCAATTGCGTCATCGCATTGCATTTTCGGCCAACCAGTGTGAAACGTCGCGGATGCATAGAGCGGCCCCGCAACCTGATCTGACTGAGCATCACCCTTGAACATCCTCGGCATTGTCACAAAATCGCACGACACGGGGCTGGCTGTGCTCCGCAACGGCGTTCCCGAACTCGTTCTCGAAGAAGAGCGCTTCAACCGCGAGAAGCATACGCTCAAGTTTCCCGAGCGTTCGCTGGAGACCGCGTTCGGTCGCGAAGGCTACGACCTCGGCGATTTTCAGGCTATCACGACGCCGTGGTGCATGGCAAAACTGCGCCCAACGGTTCTCAAATCGTTGACGGCTAAGCTGCCGCACAGCCTCAATCTGTTGCGGCCGAACGCGAACTGGGCGCAGGAAAAGGCCATCGTCAATTTGCCGATGCGGCTCTACCTCGGGCTCGGCACGCGCTACGGTTTCAAAAAAGTTCCGAAGATCATTCAAGTCGCGCACCACGACGCGCACGCGGCGGCATATCTGGTGTCGCCGTTCGAGGAAGCCGCCGTCCTCGTCATGGACGGCTATGGCGATGAAACCGCGACCAGCGCTTACATCGGACGCGGCCCCAATCTCGAACGGCTCTGGCACGACGGGTTTTTCGACAGCCTCGGTATGCTCTACACCTGCGTTAGCGAGCACCTGGGCTTCCGCCTGTTCGAAGAAGGAACCGTCATGGCGCTCGCGGCGCTGGGCGGGCCGACGTATGTCGAAAAATTTCGCGATCTCGTCAAACTCAAGCCCGAGGGGCGGATCGAGATCGAACGATCCTACATCAGCTACGACACGCACGGCTTTACGAAGCCGTTCAAGAAAAAGTTCTATGATGTGTTCGGTCCGCCGCGGCAGCGCAATGGCCCGATGACCGACCATGTTCGCGATCTCGCCTATGCGCTGCAGCATGTGACCGAAGAGGCGATCCTGCATATCGTGCGCGAACTTTCGCGGCGTCACCCGTCGCGCAATCTGGTTTTAAGCGGCGGCGTGGCGCTGAACTGCGTCGCCAACGCCCGCATCCTGCGCGATACCGATTATCGCGCCGTGTGGGTGCCGCCGATTGCGTCGGATAGTGGCGTCGTGCTCGGCAGCACGCTCTATCATTGGCATTGCACGCTCGGCAACGAACGCCGCCACGTCATGACGCATCCGTTCTACGGCCTCGGCTTCAATGACGATGAAATCAGGCAGGCGCTCGATGCCGCTGGTCTCACGTATCGGCGCATGGACGACGCGGAATTGTTGCCGCACGTCGCCAAGCGCTTGTCGGAAGGCAAAATCGTCGGCTGGTTCCAGGGCCGCGCCGAAATTGGGCCGCGCGCGCTCGGCAACCGCTCAATCCTGTCAGACGCGCGCAGCGAAAAAATGAAAGATCACATCAACGCCCGCATCAAGCATCGCGAGCCGTTCCGGCCCTTCGCGCCCGCCGTGCTGATCGAGCATCTGTCCGAGTACTTCGAGTTCGATCAGCCCGATCCGTTTATGACCATGGCGCCGCGCGTGCGCCCTGACAAAGTGCCGGTCATCCCGGCGGCTGTGCATGTCGATGGTACGGGGCGCATCCAAACCGTCGAGCGCACCGCCAACCCGCGCTATTATGCCGTGATCGAAGAGTACGCCAAGATCACAGGCATTCCGGTGCTGCTGAACACGAGCTTCAACCGCCAGGAGCCGGTGGTGAACAGCCCTGAAGAAGCCATCTCCTGCTATCTGCGGACCGGCATGGAGGCGCTGACGCTCGGCAATTTTTATACCGAGGACCGCAACGCGCAAGCGGTTGAATGGGCCGTCGCCAAGTTCGCCAAGCTCGCCAAGGCCGCGTGACGGCGCACACACGCGCGCCTGCCGAGTGGCGCTGGCGCGAAGCCGGAAAATAGGCTTTGGCCAGCGCTTCAGATTACATCTGTTGGACTATCGCCGCGTCGAAGACTGCAACGGTTGACCCGGAAGTTTCGAGCACTCCGACCAACAGACCCCACCCGAACAGACGCGCTTGCATTCCCGGGCAATGGCCGCCGTCTGACAAGCAAAGAGTGCGAGCGCTGTCGTGGCAATGGTCGCGTGCAGTAGAGTAAAAACCCGCGGTGTCCTGCGGACGGTTTCGCGGCGAGTAGAGTTTGCAGCTGTGATCATGTCGTCGTCTCCCTTGAATTGGTTGCGTGCCAGGATTGAATCGAGCCTGCAATCGAGCATGCAATCGAGTCTGGCATTGCAACCCTGACGGCAATGGGAACGACGCGCTGTTACTGAGGAAACAAGCGGTAGCGGCACTGAGACGCTTGCGAGGCACTTGGGCCGTCATCCTCAAATCGCCTGTTCGCGAGTGGTCTCACGCGCTCGAGGATGACGAAGGCATCAGTCTAAGGCCACTTCACCACGGGCGGCAGGGACGAGAGGATTGAATCCACATTGCCGCCGGTCTTGAGCCCGAACGTGGTGCCGCGGTCATACAATAAATTGTACTCGACATAGCGGCCGCGGCGGATCAGCTGTTCGTCGCGCTGGGCCTCGGTGTAGGGCAGCGTGTAGTTGCCGCGCACCAGCATCGGATAGACGCGATTGAAGGCGCGGCCGACGTCTTGCGTCAGGGCAAGCGCCGCGTCGTATCCGCCGTCTTCGGCCGATGGCGTGACGTAGTCATAAAAAATGCCGCCGATGCCGCGAATTTCCTTGCGGTGCGGCAGATAGAAATACTCGTCGCACCATGTCTTGAATTTAGGGTAGTCGGCGATTTTATGCTTCTCGCAGGCGCCAAACATCGCGGCGTGGAAAGCGAGCGTGTCGGCGTCCTCCTGGGTGCGGCGCTTATCCAGCACCGGCGTCAGATCCGCGCCGCCGCCGAACCACCATTTCGACGTCACAACCATGCGCGTGTTCATGTGCACGGCCGGGACGTTTGGGTTCCAAGGGTGCGCGATCAGCGACACACCGGAAGCCCAGAAATTCGGGTTCTCCTCCCCGTCCGGAATTTGCTTGCGGAACTCGGGCGCGAATTCGCCATGCACGGTCGAGGCGTGGACGCCGACCTTTTCGAACACGCGGCCATGCATCATCGACATAACGCCGCCGCCGCCCTTAGAACCTGAGTGATCGGTGCGGTCCCAGGGCGTGCGTACGAATTTGCCGGGCTTGCCGTCGCCGTGCGGCGCAGACCCCGGTAAATCGGCCTCTAACTTCTCCAGGGCGACGCAAATGTCGTCGCGCAATTTTTCAAACCACGCCCGCGCGGTCGCCTTATACTGGTCCAGCGGCGTGTCGACAGCGTTCATGGAGCGGGTCCCGGGCCTTGTCTTGTTTTTGTCGGAAAGCACCCCTATCCGTACCCGGGTTCCTTGATCAATATCAAGCCGCCGCCGCGCCCTTTTGGTTTCGACCGTGGGGCGCGCGGGGGTATTTCGTTTGAAAGTTACCTTTAATGCTATCGCGCATGTATTCATGGTTCGAGACCCGTATCGACGCATTTGCGCGGCCGGGGATCGTGCGCCCGCCCGAGACGCTCGGCGCTTTTTATTGGCACTACGTTCAGCCGGTGTGGCCGGCGTTTGCGGCGCTGCTGGTCGTCGGCTTCCTCGGCTCGATCACGGAAGTCATGCTGTTCGCTTTCATCGGCAAGGTCGTCGATTTGATGCGCACAGCGGCAACGCCGGCTGCGTTCTTCGCCGACAACGCCTGGCTGCTCGGCGCCATGGCGTTCCTGGCCCTCGTCGGCCGGCCGGTGATTTTTCTCATTCACGATCTGATCAAAAGCCAGGTCGTCGCGACGACGTTCACCAACCGCGTGCGCTGGCAGACGCATAGTTATGTACTCCGTCAATCGATGGGCTTTTTCCAGAACGACTTCGCCGGCCGCATCGCCAATAAGATCGTGCAGACGGCGCCGGCCTTGCGCGAAAGCGTGGTGCAGGCGATCGACGCCATCTGGTACGCGGCTGTGCAGTTTTTCGGCGCCGTTGTGCTGTTTGCAGCGGCGGATATCCGCTTAGCCGTGCCGCTGCTTGTCTGGTTCGTGCTCTACAGCCTCGCCATCCGCTATTTCGTGCCGCGCATCAAGGAGCGCTCGACGGCGACGTCTGAAGCCCGCTCTATGCTGGTCGGCCGCATCGTCGATAGCTACACGAATATTCTGACCGTCAAACTATTCGCCCACGCCGACCGCGAGGATAGCTACGCCCGCGTTGCATTTCGTGAGCAGATGGAAAAGTGGCAGCACTCGCTGCGCCTCATCACGACGATGGAGCTGTTTCTGTCGTGCCTGAACGGCATCATGATCGTCGTCATCAGCGCCCTCGCCATGTGGCTGTGGAGCCAAAATGCCATCACGACCGGCGCCATCGCGACCATCATGGCACTCGCCGTGCGCATTGATACAATGTCGGGCTGGGTCATGTGGACGATCTCGAGCATCTTTGAAAACATCGGCGTCGTGCACGAAGGCATGGAAACGATCTCGCGGCCGCAGTCGGTGCTTGACGTGAAGGACGCCAGGGCGCTCGCCGTGCCGAAGGGTGAAATCCGCTTCGACGCCATCCGTTTCCACTACGGCATGGCCAAGGGCACGCCAGGCGGCGAGGCCAGCCGCATTATCGACAACCTGTCGCTGATCATTCAACCGGGCGAAAAAGTTGGCCTCGTCGGCCGATCGGGCGCCGGCAAGTCGACACTCGTCAACCTGCTGCTTAGGTTTTACGACCTTGAAGGCGGCCGCCTGCTGATCGATGGCCAGGATATCGCGAGCGTGACGCAGGACAGCCTACGCGCCGCCATCGGCGTCGTGACGCAGGACAC